>JAQAZR010000080.1:0-3248 GCA_032127235.1 Deltaproteobacteria bacterium | reverse complement strand
CGTGATCTCGTGAAAGATATCGATTGGGCCTGCCGGCTGAAACGCGTGACGACTGTTTTATTGAGCGCATCTTTTTTGCTGGGCGCTTGTTCGACCGTCAAACACACGCAAAAGGCGAGCGGCGGCGCACCGTGGTCCAGCTTGGAACCCTTGAGCATTCCTTACGAGGTTCGGCTGGCGCAGTTCGAAAAAGGCAACCTCGTCGCCAACCCCTCTTTTGAGAAGAGTGAACCGGCAGCAGGAGGTGCCGACGACATTCAACATTGGATCACGGTTGGCCGCAGCGTTGAATGGGTCGATGCCGCACCGGACAACTACGCGCCTGAAGAGATTGCCGATGGCCGGCACGCCGTCAAAATTGTCAGAAGAAGTGCCGGTGAACTGGATGAGGCGGAAGGGATCATCAGCGACTTTATTCCCGTGATCCCGGGAAACTATGACTTTACTTACGATGTCAAACTGAAGAACATTACGGGTCATAAAGCCAGACTGGGCTTTCGGCTTTATGATGCCCTCGTTGTGAAGACGATTTTCTTCGATGCGCAGAAAAAAAAGATCGACCCGGCTTACCTCAACCCGGTCACCGGAAGCCTCATCGACAACTCGGACAAAAGTTATGCGTTTGCGAATTTCTGGAGGATTGACGACTTTCCCTGGGCAACAGTGCGAGGCAGGACTTACAACTATCCTTTTTCAGAGGGAGACCTTCCCGAAGGGACCCGTTTCGTCCGTTTATTTTTCGGTTTGAAGGGCAGGGGGACCATGTGGGTAGACAATATCGTCTATCGGTACTCGAAATGGAATTTTTCGACCCTGGAACGGATGCGGCCCTATTTCGGACGGCGGCTCACAGCGGCCGATAAAATCGTTCCGACGCCCAGGAGCCTCGAACCGTTGAACGACGTTATCTATTTCGACCCGCAGAACCCCGGATCGAGCCCGCCGGTTATCGTTCTCCCCGAAAATCCGGCAGCGGCCGAGCGCACGGCGGGAAAAATACTGCAACATAAAATGAACGCGGTCATGCACAAAGTTATGCCGGTTGAACCGCCTGCGGATAGACATGTCCGGGTCGTCAACGATTTTAGTTCAGATGATATTCGTGACGGCCGGCTGGTTTTCAGTATCGGCCGAAATAAACTCTATCGCCAGGCGTGGCCCGATCTTCCGTTGCACGTCATCGGCCAAAAATCGCAGGGATACGTCATAAGTTCAAAGCTAGTCGGCGATGCGCTGGTCGTTTTCTTGCTCGGTGAGACGCCCGCAGGGACTTTTAATGCCGCCGCTACGTCAGTTCAACTCCTCGAAGAAGAAAATTGTATTTATCACAATGCCACTGTTGTCGATTTTCCCGACTTTTTAGGACGCTCGTATTGTCTTAAAAACTGGCAGAGCGCCGACGAACTGCGTCATGATCTCGACGGGATCGACCGGATGAGCCTTTACAAGGTCAACAAGGTTTACTGCGGTCACAACCGGACGAATGTAGACTGGCATCTTATCGACGAACTCTTTAAAAAGGGTGTCGAAGAGGCCGGCAGAAAGTGCCGGGAAACCGGAGTGATGAGCCTGGCGCTAATGGTGAATCCATATTCTCATCTCGGATTCGAGCCGTCGGCCGACGACCTCGATGACCAGGCGCGAAACTCTTGGACGCACAGCCGTCCGGAAAGCGTCAACCTGCTCAAGGACTTTTTTAAAACCGGTCTGGATGCCGGTGCCGAAACAATCATGCTCCAGGCGGATGATTCGGTGCCGCACACCGGCGGGAACCGAAAAAATTACGGTCTCTACACGACGGAGGACCAAAACCGTTTCGGCAACCTTCAAAATGCGCAGGCGCATGTCATCAACAGTTTGAAGCGATGGGTCGATAGTGCCTACCCGGGCACGCGGATCGAGTTTTGTCCGCCCTGGTATGCCAATGAATTTATCGATCGCAGCGAGGGAAAAGCCGAAGTGTATTTCAATGAGCTGGCATCACTAATTCCTCGCGATGTCGCGATCGTCTGGACGGGGCCAACGGTGCGGTCGCTGTCGGTCGATATGGCCGACCTGCACCGCTACGGCACCCTGATTGGAAGATGGCCCATGATGTGGGACAATACGCTGTATGCCAGAAACCTCGAAACGAAAAGATACGGCGGATACACGACCTACTACCCGGGCAAAGTGAGGATGTGCAACCTCTTTGAGCCTTTCGATACCGACAGACCCGAGGGTTTTCAGAACTACAACGATGGTCGACACATGTACACCAACGGAAATGCGTACAGCGAGGTGTACAAGATAAAATTCGCGACCGTGGCCGATTACGAGTGGAACACCGCGGCCTACAACCCGGAGCTGGCCCTGTGGAAGGTCCTCAGCAGTTTATATGGAACAGAATGCGCCAGGGAGCTTGTCCTTTTCAACGAGGCCTACTACGGGACCTACGAGGTCTGTTTGAGAATGGAGTCCGATGGGGCAAAGCCCGCGTTCATCGAAAACGGCCGGCTGTATTCCATCGAGATGGATCGTCGTCTCGAGAGCATTTCCGAGTTGCTTCCCGCAGAGCACCCACTTCTGAACGAGTTGGCAAACTTCCGCGACAGGCAGAAAAAGAGGTTCGACCAACTCTCCCGGGCTTTAGGGTCCACTCAAAAATAACCTCACATGTTGCCGGTGTCACCACCCTGTTTATTCGCAACTTTCAGAATCCGGGTTGCACACTGGCGCTTGAGGCCTGAAAGGATGGCCGGGGGAAAAAAGGTTTTCGGACTTGCCCGGCGCTGTTTCCTTAAATTTTTAAAGATCTTAAACTGTTTTTTGTCGAATTTTGGGCATTTTGTCCTCGGCGTCAACCGAGGTGCCCTTGAAAAACCCCAGCGGAATGATCACTATAGGGACTAAAATTTATAAGGAAGTTAGAACCTGATGCGATTGATAGTTTACAACATTCGTTACGGAGCCGGCATTGGAAGGCATTTTCACCTTCCGGTGCCTTACAGCGGTTACCTAAAACCCACCAACGGCCATTTCGGAAAAATCGTCGACTTCATTAAATCAGTTAATCCGGACATCGTCGGGTTGATAGAGGTGGATTTCGGCTCTTACCGGGTGGAGAGGTTCAATCAGGCCGAAACGATTGCGCGGGAGCTGAACCACCAGGTGGTCTGCAAATCCAAGTACGCCGAGGCATCGATGGCACGGAAGGTGCCGGTGTTGAACAAACAGGGCAATGCGATTCTGACCGGTCTTCCGATTGT
>JAQAZR010000079.1:0-3994 GCA_032127235.1 Deltaproteobacteria bacterium | reverse complement strand
GATTGTTTTTCTTTCGACCTTCTTTTTTATCGGCGGCGCCCTTTTCGGCTATTTTCTCGTTTTTCCCTGGGGTTTCAAGTTCTTCCTCGGATTTGCTTCCGATACCATCCGCCCCATGCCCTCGATGAAAGAGTACCTCGGTTTCTCGGCCAAACTGCTTCTGGCCTTCGGGCTGGTCTTCGAACTCCCCTTGGTGATCACGTTTCTGGCCCGACTCGGTGTCGTGTCAGTCGAATTTTTAAAAAAGAACCGCAAGTATGCCATCCTTTTATTTTTTGTCGTGGCAGCCATCCTGACGCCGCCGGATGTGGTCACCCAGATTATGATGGCGCTGCCGCTGATAATTCTCTATGAAATCAGCATTATCGGGGCCCGCATTTTCGGAAAGAAGAAGGCAGAAGAGGGGGCTGCGGCCGAAGAATCCGCCGCAGTTGGCGGCAGCGAGTAAGACGGCTAAAAGGGTCATTCCACGCAGGGGCTCAATCGCGGGCAGCGCCACTGAAGTCGAATAAAGACGGGTAATCCAAGCCGCGACCAGAACCGTCTATAATATAAACTGATCGGTTCCAGGTTCAGGGTTCAAGGTTTAAAATGCTGATTTCCGAAACTTTATGCGCCATTGTTTGGATTGGCCGCTTTACCCCATTGGGAGAATATGGAATTCGACTCAATTAACACGTAATTCGATTATTAGAAACCAGTTATGGCACTCATCAATTTGGTGTCATTTTTTTAGAAGTAAAGAGAACCGGTGGTTTCGGGGACGTCCGATTCTAGCCGTTGACAAGAGCCCTTCGGCTTGGTAACAAATGCGGCAAACTAAGGGGGGAGTTTTCCGCGCGGCGCATGGGTTGTGCGGCGGCGGAATTCGTTTGAATCCGGTCGGTGCCGGTCTCGGCGCGAGAGAAGAAGGCCCGGTCGGAAATTGGAGGAAATGCTTATTCGAGGAAAGGAGGTTGAAAATCAATTTATGAAAACGCGTTCGTTGTTGATTGCAATGGTCATCGGAGCGGTGTTCATGTTTTTCGCAGCCGGAATCTACGCCGCCAATAAGGTGGAGGATACGGTCAAGATTCAGGACAAAGGGTGCGAATACACCAAGGGGATCGTCGAATTCAGCCACAAAAAACACCTCGACGAGTATGCCAAAAAAGCACCCGATTTATACAAGGACAAATGCGGCGTCTGCCATCACGACGACAAGGGCAAACCGCTGGTCGATCTTGCCTCCGGTCAAGAGGTAAAAAGGTGCATCGAGTGCCATAAAAAATGTGGCGAAGCCCCCAAAGGCAAGGATGCTCCCAAGCTCTCGGACAAGGAGAAACTGGAATATATCGGCGAGGCCTTTCACGTGAATTGCCGCGACTGCCACAAGGCGTACAACAAAGCGAACAATACCAAAGACGCGCCCACCACCTGCACCAAGTGTCATCCCAAGACTGAATAAGTCGAACAGAGACCAGGTCGCTTGATTGAAAAAATGCAGGAAGCACACACTCGCTGCTTCCTGCATTTTTAATTTTAGCATAAAAATAAGATAGGCCCCTCCGCCCGGATGAACGATTTCGAAAGACGGCTGAAACTCGCCGCCAACGGGCTCTAAGCCCGGACCAGTCCCGTCTTCAAATAATGAGTTTGGGTGCAGCTTGAAGATCATGCCTTCCAAGCGGCGTCGGCATAGGGTCCGGTCTAAGATCCCTTAAGCGACTCAGACAGTCAGCCGCTTTTCGCAACCGCTCATCCGGGCTCCGGCGCGTCATTTTCATGCACCGTGGCAGCACTAAGAGCCATGAGCGTTTAGTATGAGACAACCGCTCTCGGTCCGTTCAGCTGGGACTCTGCTGCAGGACGAGGCCGACCCAGCCTTTTTCCGTTGCCTGCCAGCGGCACGTAAACCCTTTTTCACCATAAACCGCCATGACGACAGACTGTTCGTCGCTCTTTATCCCGGAGAGCACCAGCAAACCAGCCGTTGCCAGATGCGAAACGATCGTCCCGCACAATCGCACCAATGTCGGGTATCGCAAATTGGCGGTGATCATCGCAAATTGCTCGCCGTCCAATTGCTGCGAGAGGGGTTGACCCGTAATCAAAAAGCGTGACGCGAGACCGTTCAGAACCGCGTTTTCCGCCGCCTCCACCCGTGCGCAAGGATCCGGATCGATACCCACGGCCCTGGTAATCCCCAACTGCAGGGCCGCTATCGCCAGAATTCCCGATCCGGTGCCGATATCCAAGAGGGCGGTGTCGTTGTCGTTGAACTGCGCGGTCGAGGGTGACATGGCCGCATCGATAGCCCGCAGTGCCAGGCGGGTGGTCGGGTGGCGCCCGGACCCGAAAGACGCACCGGAGCTGATCCGCACAGCGGCAGGTGACTTTCGGGGATCTTGTTCAAGCCCCGGCGGCAGGATAGCGATCCGTTCGGAGATGTTCAGCGGCCGTTGAACGGATATTTCCAGATAACTGGTGCCGTATTCATAGGTATAGGACAGCTCACCGGCTGTCAGCAGATTTCTGATGATGGGACGAACCTGACGGGCGCCAAGGAAATAGCGGTTCGAAAGGACGTTGCAAAGTTCAACGGGGCTGACCTTGTGAAGGGCTCCGGCGACGTATTCGACGGCAACCTTCTGGATTTCGTTCATAAGATCGATCGGAAAGGGAGAAATAGTGGTCGTTGGCCTCGAGCAGCGTGGTCCTCGAGACGATCGGTTCCGTTTTTCAAGCGGTTTTATCTGGTTGTATGAATTTGCCGATGAAGGGTCGCCATCTCGACGGCCGGACGTTTCAGTTGGTCTCTTCACGTTTTGGGGTGCCCTGCCGGTAAGACCGCGCCATGCGGACCACCGCTTCGGCCCAGGTCGGGACACCGAGCGCATGAATATGGGTGTAGGTGGCCAGTACGTTTTTTCGACAGGCGCCGTCGCGCCCTTTCCAGATACCGGCGCCGCGTTGCATGCGAAAGACCAGATCCGCGTCCTGTCCCCCCCATTCCAGCACACGTGAATAGTGAAATTCATGTCCACGGTGTTCGCTGCCGACCGCAAAATACGGGTTGGGCCGGTCGACTGAGACAACCGTGTAACCGTGTCCCTGCGGGCGTTTTGAAAAACCGTAGGATATCGGCAATACCCCGGCCATGGGATAGGAGCGGTCGTCCAGGATCAGTTCTTTACCCAAATACATCAAACCGCCGCATTCGGCGTAAATCGGAAAACCGTTTTCGGCCAAGTGCTTCAATTCCTCTCTGAAGCGCACATTTTGAGCCAGGGCCTCGGCGTGGGTTTCCGGAAAACCACCGCCGATGTAAAGCGCATCGAGCTTCGGGATGGTGTCGGTCGCAAGGGGGCTGAAAAAGACGATTTTAGCGCCGGCGGAAGACAGCGCTTCGATGTTTTCCGGATAGTAGAATTGAAAGGCCGAATCTCTGATGATGCCGATCCGAGGCGCCGTTCGATCGACTGCCGCAGTCGGGTCGGCTGTGGTGATGTCTGCGGTAGTTGAGGGTTCTATGGGTTGGAGGACCGGCGCGCGGGTCGCGATATCGATCAGAGCCGATAGGTCGATGTGTTTTTCGGCTATGGCGGCGATGGCGGCAATTGACTCCCGTGCCCAGGCATGTTCCGGCGTGGGAACCAGTCCCATGTGGCGTTCAGGAAAATTCTGTCGGCTCAGCTTGGGAACGGCGCCCAGAACCGGCACGCCGCAATGGGCCTCGATGCTTCGGCGCAGAATGTCTTCATGCCGGGCACCGGCCACCCGGTTCAAGATAACCCCTTTAAGGGGAACGTCCCGATCGAACTGTTCGCAACCCGAGACGACCGCCGCCATGGTACGGGTGGTCTTGGTGGCATCGATGCACATCAGGACCGGGGTTTGGAGTAGTTTGGCCAACTCGGCGGTGCTGGTGGTCCCATCGATATCGATCCCGTCGTAGAGACCGCGATTGCCTTCGATGACGGCGATGGCCTGGTGGGATGAACGGAAGAGAAAG
>JAQAZR010000078.1:0-3258 GCA_032127235.1 Deltaproteobacteria bacterium | reverse complement strand
TATTTGACAACACCCTCGATCCGTGGTTGAAACAGGACAGGGTCGCTCGATAGCCCGGCACAAATGATGCTTTAACATCAGCACACAACGGGCCCGGATTCTCGAAAGTCTCGCCTGCGACGGCTGCGGTGAAAACGTTATGGAAACCCAGTGCCGGCTTCTGAAGGGCCGCAGGTTGTGTATTCCCTGCTTCGAAGCCGCTCTTTCCTCGGAATGAGCAGGACACAAGGATACCCGCATGTCCGAAGAAAGGTCACCCCAAACAGTCGCGGAATGGTTCGAACAGGGCCGGAAATGCTTTCACAAGCCGGATGGTCTGGGTGCCGTCAAGGCCCTGGAACAGGTTATCGAACTCGATCCGGCCTATCGCCACCCGGACGGTGACAATCCCTATTTCTACCTGGGCAAGATTCACGAAGTTGAGGGCCGTTTGGATACCGCCATCGTTTACTATTCCCGCGCGCTGGCCGTGGATCGCTTCGATGAGGAAAGCCTGATCGGCCGCGGCAGTTGTTATACCGTTACCAGACAACACCAAATGGCCATCGATGATTTTGCCAAACTTCTGCAGGTTCCGGATCGGCAGCGGAGGGTGCCGCGAAAACATCTGCTATACGTTATCGCGGAAAACTACCGCCAGATGGAAGATTGGGGAAACGCCGTCTACTGGGGTCAGAAAGCGCTGGCCGCGGATCCGGAGAATCAGCGCCATCGCGAACTGCTGAAAGAAGCCACCGCAAAAATGAAAAAATAGAACTGAATCAACACGGGCGAAAGCAGGTGACGCATGAAAACGGAATGGATGCGCATTTTTGGAACCATGACCAACGGCGTCTACATTTTGACCACCGCACTCGAAGGCAGAATAAACGGCATGATCGCTTCCTGGGTTTCCCAGGCATCCTATGAGCCGCCACTGATTGCCGTGGCCGTTCACGAGAACCGCTTTTCCCATGGGCTCGTCCGGGAGAGCGGCCTTTTCGCGTTGCACGTTTTGGGCAGGCAACACAAGATGATGGTGTCCCGATTCATGACTTCCGACCCGGAAGCCAAATTTTCGGGAATCGGCTGGCAACCCGGCCAAACCGGCTGCCCGATCCTCGAGGATTGTGTGGCCTACTTCGAATGCAGGGTCAAAACAAGCATTCAGCCCGGCAACCACATGGTGTTCTTCGGTGAAGTGGTCAATGCGATGATGATCTCAGACGCCGAACCGCTCACGACAAGAGATTACCACGGTCAGTATATCGGCAAGGCATAAGGGTTGCGGCAAGAAATAACGAAAACTATTTATATTTTTCGTCTTTGTTCCCCAAGACCGTGAAGCCTTGAGGCATCGGACTCTCGAATTCGACAAATCGGCCGACGACAGGGTGCGTAAAGCCGAGATAAAACGCGTGCAGGCGGATTCTGCGAATTACCTTCGCTTTGCCTCCGTAGCGCCGGTCGCCCACCAGCGGACACCCCATTTCTGCCAGGTGCACCCTGACCTGGTTCTTTCGACCGGTTTCGGTCTCAATTTCGAGCAAGGTGTGTCCGTCGAGACTTTTCACCACCCGATAATGCGTCACGGCCAGTTTTGCACCGGCCGGTTTGTCGGACGAAGCCATTTTTCGGTCGACACCTTCCCTTAACCAGCTCTGAATCGTTCCCCGATCCTTTTCCGGTCGACCTTCAACCAGCGCGTGATACCTTTTTTTCGTTTCTTTCCAGTTTTTTTTTATTTGCTGCTGCACCTTTCCATTCTTGGCAAACAAAACAATACCGGATACCTCCCGGTCGAGCCGGTGAACGACATGCAACCGCTGTCTGCCATCCGACCGTTGTTTGACAAAGTCCTTCAAAACCCTGTACAGCGACGTCCCCCCCGTGCCCCTCCCGCCAAAGGTCAGGAGGCCGGCCGGTTTCTCTGCAATCAACAGGTCGTCATCTTCGAATATGATCGGAACGGGCGGCGCAATCTCATTTTTCCGGCCGGTTTTTTTCACATATTCGATGACATCCCCGGCGTTGACCGCAAAATCCGCACGGGTGACCGGTTGGCCACTCACCTGAATCATTCGGTATTTCAACATCTTGCGGATGTGTGTTTTGGAGGCTGACCCGAACACTTCGACCAACAGGTCGACTATCGGACCGTCTTTTTGCGCTGTGATCTTCACGGGTGAACTGTTAATTTCAATTGGTCTGCGGTTGATCGGGAATCTGATCTTGATCTATCGCGGGCTCCGCGTTGCTGCATTGTTTTTCGAACTGGAGAACGATTCGGATGATCGCCTCATCGTCGAGGGGCTTTGATCTGACATATTTCAGCAAAGATCGAAACTGTTTCGGATTGATTACAGGTATACCATCTGGTGAGGTGCGTTTGACGTACCATCCCGGCAATGCGACCACGGCCATGACCTTCACCGACTCGCCCACGGTGTTGCTGATCCAGCTTGAAAGCCAGGATGCCTGCCTTTCGGCCTGTTCGATGGTATGGACATCTGTTCCATGGGGGTAAATAAGAGCCCTTCCGTTGTATTCGACAATTGCACCAAGGTTTTGACCCCTGGCCGTCGGCCGTGACCGAGCCTTTGTTTCGACGCTGAAGACACCCTTTGGACCGACGACGATGTGGTCAATTCTGAAGTCGTCGGCTTCAAAATCATGATAGACGCAATAGCCTTCCAGCATCAACCGGTTGAGCTCCTGTCCAACCGATACCTCTCCTTCGTATTCGATCCGGATATTCCGACGTTCTTCCAAATACCGGCGCCATCTGAGTAGAAAAAATACGGTCAAAGCGATACAAGGCAGCCCGATGATTAATGATCCCTCTAAACTGATAGTTTTTCGGCTGAAATAGAGATAGGACAGGTAGAAGGCATACAAAAGGAGCGGAAACAGCAGGAAATAGACGAGATGAGTGTCGACTTTTTGGTCCAACTCACCGAGTCTTGCCAAAAGAGACTGCCCGGGAGACCGCAGCGCACTTTGGACAAGCGGATTCCGCCTCACCCTGGCATGTCGGAATACAGTGAACACCTTTAATGAACCAAGTGCAACACCAACCAGGCCCAAGATAATCAAGGCGGGCAAATTGTCGTAAATAATCTGCACGGCTTTCTCCAGTTTCCAGCAGAGGCATTCATGTTTATCAGCTTTTCCATTTTAAATCGAATAGGCTATCACCTTTTATTGCGCTACTCAATGGTTTGGTATCGGATGCAGAAATTTTCGGTGAAATTAAGAATCCTATAGATTGCGCCCATC
>JAQAZR010000077.1:0-2507 GCA_032127235.1 Deltaproteobacteria bacterium | reverse complement strand
TCGGGGCAGGTTTCCCCCAGCAGAGCGTTTTTTCGGTTTGCCCGGCCGCCGCCGGTCGTCTCGGCCAGATAGCGTTTTTCCAGGACCCTGGCGATGGCATCCGGAATAGAGAGCACCAGCCCTCCCTGCTGAAAAACAGGGTGCTCCCCGCCGATTCCTTTCAACTGGTCCACGATCGCATTCACCTTGACACCGGCTCTTAGCGCCAGTGAAACCAGACGGCCAATGGCTTCGGTCTTGGCGGTCGTCGACCGGCCAGATTTGCCGATGGTGGCAAACACTTCGAATGGCTGAGCTTCGAACTCCGTCACCGTAACGTAGAGCTGACCGAGGCCGGTCTTGATCTTGGTGGTGAACCCTTCGAGCGTTTCGGGTCGATCTTTGACGGCCGTCATAAAACCGCTGCTCCCTTTTTTGTCTTTCTCTGAAAAAGAGAGCACCTGATTTTCCTTGCTGCCGTCGCGGTAAATCGTGATGCCCTTGCACTCGAGCTCATACGCCAGGTTGTAAACCTTCAAAACGTCTTCGGGAGTCGCGTCGCGCGGCAGGTTGACGGTTTTCGAGACAGCATTGTCGGTGTATTTCTGAAAGGCGGCTTGCATCCGCACGTGCCATTCCGGAGCAACGTCGTGGGCGGTCACGAATACGCGGCGCACGTCTTCGGGAATATCCTCCAGTTTGGCAATGCTTCCTCTTCCGGCAATCCGGTTCATAAGTTCGGAGCTGAAAAATCCGTTTTCCTTGGCAACCTGCTCGAAATAAGGGTTGACTTCGAGCAATTCGTCGTTGTCCATGACGCGCCGGACAAAGCTCAGAGCAAAGAGCGGTTCGATGCCGCTGGAGCACCCGGCGATAATGCTCAGCGTGCCGGTGGGGGCGATGGTGGTGATCGTCGCGTTTCGGTACCGGCCATCTTTTTTGTTCTTGAAGACGCTGTTGCCGAAATTCTTGAAGGTCCCTCTCTTCTTGGCAAGTTCCCGTGAGGCCTCCCGTGATTGATGTTGGATGAAAGCCATGACATCCTCCGCCAGCTGCAGCGCTTCCTCGGAATTATAGGGTACGCCCATCTGGTACAGCATGTCGGCAAATCCCATTACCCCCAGTCCGATCTTGCGATTGCCCTCCACCATCGCGGAGATTTCAGGCAGCGGGTAGCGTGACATGTCGATCGTGTCGTCCAGGAAGCGGACCGCCAGCCAGACGATTTCCTTAAGCCCCTCGTAGTCGACGGCCGGATTTCCGTCCGAAGACGTGACGAATTTCGCCAGATTGATGGAGCCGAGGTTGCAGGCCTCAAAGGGCAGCAGGGGTTGCTCACCGCAGGGGTTGGTACTCTCGATTTCACCCAAAGCCGGGGTGGGATTGTCGCGGTTGATGCGATCGAGGAAGACAATGCCGGGATCCCCGTTTTCCCAAGCCTGCTCCACCAGGTGCAGATAGACTTCAGCCGCATTCAGCTCGCCGACTTTTTGTTTTTCCTTGGGATCGATCAAGTCGTAGGCAGTCAGCATCTTGACGGATTCCATGAAAGCGTCGGTGATCCCCACCGATATGTTGAAATTGTTCAGATCATGATGGTATTTCTTGCAGGTGATGAAATCGAGAATGTCCGGATGGTCGACCCGCAAAATCGCCATGTTGGCCCCGCGCCGGGTGCCGCCCTGCTTTACCTGTTCGGTGGCGGTATTGAAGATTTTCATAAAAGATACCGGTCCCGACGCCACACCGCCGGTGCTGCCAACCCGGCTATCCTTGGGACGGAGGCGCGAAAAGGAAAAACCGGTTCCACCCCCGGATTTGTGGATCATGGCCGCATTTTTCAAAGCCGAGAAAATACCGTCCAGACTGTCATCGACAGGCAGCACGAAACAGGCCGCCAATTGGCCCAGGCGCCTTCCGGCATTCATCAAGGTGGGCGAGTTCGGCAGGAAATAGAATTCCGTCATCATCCGGTAGAACAGCGCCTCCATCTTATCTGCCTCTTGGGCGTCGCCGTGATTTTCCTCGGCCCGCGCGATGTGGTGGGCCACCCTGCGGAACATGTCCTCGGGGCTCTCGATTACCTTTCCATCGCTGTCTTTTCTCAAATAGCGTCGCTGCAGCACGGTCCGGGCATTATCGCTCAAAACCAGTTCGTTTTTAACAAAAATCGATTTGTCGAGTTGTACGGAGGAGGTCGATCGCAACCCATATTCGTTCATTTTAGCACCAATGAGCTTCTCGATAACAGCTGAGTTGATGGTGTCCTGGTCCATCCGGGCGATCTCCTCGCGCAGAAATCGACTGATGGTCATGGCCTGTTCGCTGTTGAGGACGTTCTGGCGAACCAGAAGATCAGCGAACCGATCGTCGTCCCAGCGGTATTCGTTCAAATCAAAACGACCGTCTGTCGTAATTAAAACCTTTCCCTGCTGACGCATGGATCCTCTCCCGATCATCCGGTAACAACGGTTACCGTTGATATGATAGTCCTTAGGGTTGGAAAATGGACGGTAAACAGCTGCTGA
>JAQAZR010000076.1:0-6138 GCA_032127235.1 Deltaproteobacteria bacterium | reverse complement strand
ACAAATGGAACGGTGCGCAGCGACGAGGACGAGCAGTGCGCCCTTTACCTGCGCAACCGGCTGCGCGGCCGCCGGCCGGATCCGGCCGCAGTGCGGTCGCTGGTGCTTTCGGCCCATGATTCGGCCAAATTCGACGACCCGGAGCGGCCGCATTTCGATCCGCGCGACCGCGACATGGCCCTGCAAATCGACAGCATCCCCTTTGCGATCCGGGTTCGCATCGAGGGCGACCTGCTGGTGGCGACTCCGGAAACGATTCCTTGAGCTTTGCGTTTCTTTCAGCCGCCGGCAGAAGAAAAGATGTCGCCATCCCTTGCGGCCGACGGTCTTGGGCACTCATCTTATCGATGACCCTGAATCGGGCAAGGTCGAGGCCGGCCGGCTTGCACTTGCGCTTGAATTGTTCTATGGTCAAGCACTTCAGAGGGCTGGAGTGGTATTACTACAAAGCCTTTTTAACCTTGCTTCGGCCAAGGCCTACTTTTCAACCAGCCGGGCTTTACTGTCGGATTGATTCACGTTATGGTTGAAATGGTTTCTTTCGGGCAAAATGACCACCTCAAACAAAGAATTTTAGTATCGTGAAATCAATTGTCAACGTATCCAACCGGCTTCCGATCACTATCGATGAAACCATCAAGCGCTCTGCCGGCGGGTTGGCGGCAGCCATGGAGGGCCTGAACAGCAGCCTGAATTTGAAGTGGGTCGGCTGGGCCGGAGGAAACGTTCAGGGTGCCGCCCAACGGGATAGGCTTACCAAAGAGGTCCGCGAGCGGTTTAACTATATGCCAATTTTTCTCGACCCTCAGGACGCGGCCGACTACTACGACGGCTATTCCAATTCGAGCCTGTGGCCCTTGTTCCATTACATGACGACCAACGCCCGCTTCGACCATCGCTGGTATGACGCTTACCGTAAAGTGAATCATATTTTTGCCCAATCGGTGCTGGAGGTCCAGGAGCCAGGCGATCTGGTTTGGGTGCATGACTACCACCTGATGCTGCTGCCGGCCATTCTTAAGGAACAGCGGCCTGATATGAAAGTGGGCTTTTTTTTGCACACCCCCTTTCCCTCATCTGAGATTTTTCGGTGCCACCCCAATCGCGAAGCGCTTTTATGGGGCTTGCTGGGGGCGGATTTGATCGGTTTTCAGACCTTTGGCTACCTCCGGCATTTTCGCAGTACGGTCTTGCGGACTCTGGGCCTGGAATCGGAGATGAACACCATTGCCCACGATCAGCAGATCACCTCCCTGGGCGTTTATCCCATCGGCATCAACGCCCGCAAGTTCGAGCAGGAGCTTCGCTCGGACAATTACACTAAATACCTGATCGAATACGGACAGGCCTATCACGGCAAGAAAATCATTTTGAGTGTAGAACGACTGGATTATACCAAAGGCATCCCCAGACGCCTGGATGCCGTTGAGCAGTTCCTGTCGAAGAGCTCAAAAAAGGAAGACATCGTTTTTATCTTTATTAGTGTGCCTTCGCGTGAAGATGTGGCCGCCTATCAAATGCTGATCGAGGAGGTGCAGGGCCGCGTCAGCCAGATTAACGGCAAGCATTCGACCATCAAAAACGTCCCGGTGCATTTCATTAACCAGTCGATCAATTTCAGCCAACTCTGCGCCCTTTATTCCCTATCCGACGTATGCATGGTGACCCCTTTGATCGACGGTATGAACTTAGTCGCCAAGGAATACATAGCCTGCCAAGGGGAGAAGAGCGGGGCCCTGATTTTAAGCGAATTCGCCGGTGCGGCCCAGGAGCTGCCCGATGCTCTGATCGTCAACCCCTACGATACGAAGCAGATGGTCGCCAGCCTCCACAAGGCCCTGGACATGAGCCTCGAAGACCGGCAAAAGCGTCTGGCCCCGATGAAAGAGCGGATCGAGAGCTACGATGCCCTGCACTGGGCCAACAACTTTATGAACGACCTGGCCTTGCAAACGCCGGTCGATGTTAGCACCGGGGACACCCGAAGGATCAAGATAGAGCAAGCTCAGGAATTGATTGATGCGTCAAACATCGCCCTTTTTCTGGATTACGACGGCACACTGGCCGAACTCAAAAAAAATCCGGCCGATGCTTACCCCCACCAGGAGATCGGTGAGCTTTTTTCAATTCTGGCAGACACTCCCCGGCTGGATGTCTGCATCATCAGCGGCCGTAAACAGGCGGACATGCTCGACTGGTTTGGCGCCTACGACTTTGTCCTAGTGGCGGAACACGGCTTCTTTTACAAATATCCGGAAAATCAGGATTGGCTTGTCTTTGATGATAAAGCCGACCTGAGCTGGGTGGACAGAATCATCGAAATTTTCCACCACTATTCTAGCATGACTCCTGGAAGTTCGGTAGAAGTCAAAACATCTTCAGTGGTTTGGCACTATCGCAAGTCAGACCCGGAATTCGGCTCCTGGAAGGCGCACCAGCTTGTCGGAGAACTGCACGGCATGCTCTCCAACCTGCCGGTTGAGATTCATCACGGCAAGAAAATCGTGGAAGTGTGTTCCATCCAGATCAACAAAGGGTTGGTGATGGAGTATCTTTTCTCCGATAAAGGCTATGACATGGGACTTTGTGCCGGAGACGACGATACCGACGAGAGCATGTTCCGCATTCAGAAACCATCCCTTCTCAGCATCAAGGTGGGCGATGGCGCCACCGCAGCGCAATATCGCTGTCCCAATCCAAAGGCGATGCGTCAATTCCTTTCGGAACTGGTAATATCAAGAAAAAAGGAAAGCTAAACAGGTTGCATGGAAAGCCCAAGATGAAGAATTTTGACTTTGGCGTAATTGGCAATTGCACAAGTGCGGCTCTGGTTGACGCGGAAGGCACCATCGTATGGTGTTGTCTCCCCGGATTCGATTCCCAAGCCGTTTTTGCCAAGATTCTCGATTCCGAGCACGGTGGTGAGTTTGCCATTAAGGTGGATGAAGGGTATACGATCCGTTCGTCCTATCAATCTAAAACCAATATCCTGGTGACCGCCTTTTCAAAAGGCAAGGATCAATTCGAGGTCCTCGATTTCATGCCGCGTTACAGAGGCCTCCAGGAAACCTACCATTGCCCTCCGGATATTATCCGTTACATTCGTCACAAATCCGGGCGGCCTAAAATCAGGGTTCACTATAAGCCGCGCCCTTGCTTCGGTCAGTATGAAGTCAAAACCGAAGTGCGCGAAGAATATATCAAAACCGGCACCATTAAAGGTTCCTATGAGTCGGTATACCTTTACTCGGATCTGGATCTGGAATCCATAGCCGCCTCGCGTTCCATCGTCCTGGACAGGCCTTGTTACCTGCTGCTTAGTTACAATCAAAAGCTAATCGACCTCAATTTGGACTATATCCAGCTGGAATATCAAAAGACCAAGGTGTATTGGATGAACTGGTCGGCCAATACCCAACGTTTTGCCCTCTACAACGAAGAAATCCAGCGCAGCGCCCTGGTGCTCAAGCTGTTGTCCTGCCAGAAAAGCGGCGCCAACCTGGCAGCCCTGACCACCTCCTTGCCCGAGGAGATCGGGGCCGAACGTAACTGGGATTACCGATATTGCTGGCTGCGAGATGCCTCCATGACCATTGCGGTACTAACCAAGCTGGGTCACTACAACGTGGCGCGCCGCTTTTTCAATTTTATCCTGGACATCATCCCTTACAAGGACGAGCAGATCCAGATCATGTACGGCATCAACGGCAAAAAGACCCTGACCGAAAGAATCCTGAGCTGGTTGAAAGGATATGAAGGGTCTCGACCGGTTCGGGTGGGCAATGCGGCTTACAGCCAGAAGCAAAATGATATTTTCGGCGTGCTTTTGGACGCAATCTATCAGTATTTAGTTATATTTAAACGCGAAACCGTGGAAAATCGTGAAAATCTCTGGACGGTGGTTCGCACTCTTGCGCGCCATGTGGAAAAGAGCTGGCACAATAAAGATTCAGGCATCTGGGAATTCCGCACCAGCAAGAAGCACTTCACCTTTTCAAAGGTGCTCAGCTGGGTCGCCATGGACCGCGCCATGCGCATTGCCGCCTACTTTGATATGCCTGATTATGTGGCAGTATGGGATAAAGTGGGAAAAAAAATCAAAGCCAACATTTTGGCCAAAGGTTGGGACCCGAATCTGAAAGCCTTTACCCAGGTCTATGGAGAACCCCATCTGGATGCAGCCACCCTGCTCATGGAGCATTACGGTTTCATCCCTGCCGAAGACCCTAAATATATCAACACTGTGCGCTTGACTTACGAGCAACTCAGCCGGGACGGGCTGATGTATCGCTACCGCAACGCAGACGATTTCGGCGCGCCGACCTCGTCTTTCACGGTCTGCACCTTTTGGTTGATTAAAAGTTTGTATAAAATCGGTGAAAAAAATGAGGCAAAGAGATTGTTTGAGCAGGTCCTGTCCCATGCCAACCACGTCGGCCTGTTCAGCGAAGGCATTGATTTCACCACCAAACGCCTGCTGGGCAACTTTCCCCAGGCTTACAGCCATTTGGCCCTGATCGATACAGCCATCACCTTCAGCGGAGAAGATATTTTGTCCGACGAGTGCAGAGCTTAAAAAGGGAAAAAGGAGGTATGAAGATGCCGACTTACGAGTTTGTCTGCGAAAAGTGCAAAAAGCCGTTCACTTTGATTCTGAAGATTGCCGAACACGAAAAGAAAAAATTCCGCTGCCCGAAGTGCAAGAGCAAAAAGGTGACCCAAAAGATCGCCGGCTTCCAAACCATTACATCGAAAAAGAGCTGACGGCGGCACCAGCACCGGACGACGATCTGGAACCGGTGAAACCGGAGCCCCGCCGGCTTGGTGGTCCTGTTCGTAAATACGGTGACGCACCGAGATGACAGAGGCGCCCGCAGCGCAAGGCGCGAGAAGCGAACATACCAAGCGTATGCGAGCGCCGAGCAACACGGCGCGGCGGGACGCATCGGTCATTGAATGCCACCGTATTTAAGAATAGTGCCACTTAGTCGAGCGAACGGCCGGCGGCCTCAGTAAATCCCCTCCATCTGTTTCTTTAGTCGCAAAGCCTGCTCCATGTACGTCTTGAGCTTTTGCTGAACCGCGCCGAAAACGGTGCCAGCGGGGTAGTCACCTTCTTTATCCGGTGCGCCGGCCGGAACACCTGTCAACACCTCTATGCCCTCTTCGATCGTGGCAACCCGGTAAATGTGAAACCGCCCCTCTGAGACGGCCGCGATGACCTCCCGCTTGAGCATCAGGTTCTGAATGTTGGTCTGCGGTATCATAACACCCTGGCGGCCGTTCAACCCCTTGGCCTTGCAGACATCGAAAAAACCCTCGATTTTATAGTTCACGCCGCCGATGGACTGCACCCGGCCCTTCTGGTTGACGGAGCCGGTCACCGCAATCCCCTGCCGGATGGGAATGCCGGAGAGGCTCGAGAGAATGGCGTGGAGCTCGGTGGAAGAGGCGCTGTCGCCGTCGATGCCGCCGTAGCTTTGCTCGAAAGTGATGCTGATGGAAAGCGTCAAAGGAAATTTCTGAGCGAACGTACGCCCGAGGTAGCCGGACAGGATCAGCACCCCCTTGTCGTGCGTTCGGCCGCTGAGCCTGGCTTCCCGCTCGATATTGATCAACCCGTGCCGGCCCATGTAAGTTTCGGCCGTTATGCGCGAGGGTCGTCCGAAATAGTAGTCCCCCATCTGATAGACGGCCAGGGCATTGACCTGGCCGACCACCATGCCGTCCACGTCGATCATGATGGTGTCGTCGACGTAGGCCTCCTGCATCTTCTCCTCGTAGAGATTGTAGCGGAAGCGGTAGTGGTTGAAGGTCGTGACGACGTGTGCCTCGGACACGACCGGAGCCCCCTCCCCGCCCGCCCAGTAATCGGATTCCTTGATGATGCTGACGATCGGGCCGAATCTCAGGGAAAGCTTATTTTTTCTGGCGATGATCTTTTCACCGTATTCCACCACGGCCGCCACGGCTCCGGGCGTGAACGGCCTCAATCCGTCCTCCTTGCATACCCGGGCGATATACCGGGCGTAGAGTTGAATCGTCTCCGGCGAGCGTTCGGTTTCGTAGTCGAAATCGGCCCGGACCTTGAAGATTTTGTTGAACTTCGAATCGTTGTTTTGAAGCAGTTGGAAGATC
>JAQAZR010000075.1:0-3294 GCA_032127235.1 Deltaproteobacteria bacterium | reverse complement strand
GAATCTCCGAGGCCTGGAGGACCGAGCATGCCCTGCGAAGTCTGGTCCGGTTCCTGCAGGAAAACAGTGTCAATACACTCTATGCCGGCCGAATCTTCGCAGCCTACGGGGCCGAATCAATTTCGGTCCTTCAAAACGAGCCTTTGCGCCTGGCCCACGACTTTCCACGCATTGGCTTCACCATTGCAGACGCCGTCATGCAGCATTCCGGAGTGCCCTTCGACGATCCCCGCCGGGTAGAGTCCTGCATCCTGCATCTGCTGGGCGAAAGCCTCAATGACGGCAACACCTTCGTTCCAGCGACCGACCTTGCGGAACGTTGCCGACTTGTCTTCAACCTCGACGAGGATCCGATTGCCACCGCCTGCCGCAACCTGGCGGAAGCAGACGAGGTGGTCATAGAGGACCGGCCGATCGATCCACCGCAGCAGGCCGTTTATCTTGCGGCACTCCACCGCGCCGAGAGCACCATCGCAGCCCGCATCAAGGCCCTGCTCTCATTTCCGGTCCGTCCACCAGAAATGGACCGGGACCGCATCGCCGCACACGTTCTCGCACGGCTGGCCATCGCGCTCTCTTCAGAGCAGACGGCTGTTATCGCCAATATTTTCGCCTTTCGGGTAGCCATCGTCACCGGTGGCCCTGGCACCGGCAAAACCACGCTGATCCGCTCGATCACCGCTATCTTCGAATCTATCGGGAAACAGATCGTTCTGGCGGCACCCACAGGAAGGGCTGCCCGGCGGCTCGCACAGGTCACCGGTCGAAAAGCGGTCACGATCCACCGGCTCCTGGGATACAACCCTGTCGAAGATGGATTCGAGTATAACGCAGACAATCCCCTCCAGGCCGATGTCGTTATCATCGACGAGGCGTCCATGGTCGACACTCTGTTGATGGCCCAGTTGCTTCAGGCCGTTCACGTGTCGTCCCGTCTGATTCTGGTCGGGGATGTCTTTCAACTGCCATCCGTCGGAGCGGGCAATGTCCTGGCCGATCTGATCCGCTCACAAGCGATCCGGACCTTCGAGCTGAACGAAATATTTCGCCAAGACCGTGAGAGCGCCATCATTCTAAATGCCCATCGTGTCCGTCGCGGTGCTCAACCGGTGATCGCGCCTTCTGATTTTTCCGGTCAAGCCACGGACTTCTACTTTTTTGAAGAGGAACGACCGGAGGCCGTCCTGGAGAGCATCGTCGAACTGTGCCGTCGCGCGGTGCCGAAACATTTTGCACTCGATCCCATCAACGATATCCAGGTGCTCACACCCATGCACAAAGGAGTCGTGGGCACGATCAATCTCAACCGCGTCCTGCAGGAACGCCTGAATCCGCATCCGGAAGGGCTCCGGATCGGGGGACGATCTTTCAAACCGGGCGACAAGGTCATGCACCTGAAGAACAACTACCGTAAAGACGTCTACAACGGGGATAGCGGCATTCTGCGCAATATCGATCTAAAAAAAGAAATCGCGACCATCGATTACGACGGCCGTTTCGTGGAGTACGATTTCACCGAGCTCGAAGAAATTGGCCCAGCCTATGCTGTAACGGTCCACAAGTCCCAGGGGGCCGAATACCCGGCGGTGATCATGCCGATTGTCGCCCAACATTTTGTCATGCTCCAGCGCAATCTCCTCTATACCGCCATTACCCGCGGTAAGCAGCTGGTCGTTTTGATCGGCACCCGCAAGGCGCTCGACATCGCCCTGCAAAACGACCGCCCCCGGCAACGACTCTCCGGACTGACCGATCGGTTGATCCATTGATTGTTTTGATTGTTTGTATTAGATTGTATTTTAAAAGGGATAGACAATACCATTGCCATTGCCGCCGAAGGATGAACGGTGACACCTTTTTACATTCGATACGGAGTCCACAGCGCGGCACGCCTGTACAGACCACGCTGACAACGACCTCTCTTACGTCATCACTTCTATTGACTATTCTCTTCTGATCCGAACAGCTACCTCCGCTGATGTCATTCTCTCAGGCACCCAAAGGGCACTCTTTGTTTTCACTTCAAACGGCATGACCAGTGCGTTTTTTCTCGTTCGACCGACGCATACGAGACAACTCGGTGCAGAGAGAAGCACCTTTGTCGGACGAAACCGCCGGCTACCACAGTGTCTATTCGTGCTTTTTGATTCACGTCACATGCTGCAACAACCGTGTGGCGATTAGAGAGGAGGTAACGACATGTATGTACAGCAGGCAAACTTTTTCTTCGGAACGAGTATGACCTTTGCCAATGAGATCATGAAAACCGCCGTAAGGGAATTTCATCCAACGGGCACGGTTATTTTTAAGGAAGGAGCGGCCGCCAACCACTTCTATGTGCTCTTAGAGGGCCGGGTGCGCATCAGCATCGGCGAATCCGGCCACGTCGTCTACATCGTCAGCCGTGGTGGCGAAGCATTCGGATGGTCGAGTCTCGTGGGACGCGAACGGTATACTGCATCAACCGAAAGTATCGAACCGACGACATTAATGTCGTTTGAGCGGGAACGGTTTCAACAGGTTCTGGCAAAAGATCCGGTCAACGGAATGGTTCTCTACAAAGGTCTGGCCAATATGCTATCGGGCCGCCTCCTGGAAACCTACCGCATGATCTCGGGCCTCTCGCTGAGCGAGCAAACCGTTGCATCCGGCAGCGGGCAATTCATGTCTGACGACCCCGCTCGGTAGCGGCTATCGATTGTTTTTTTTTAAACGGTAGGACGTCAAAGCTAAAGCGGCACCGCTTCATTTCCTCCTCAAACCGGTGGCTGAAGGTGGCGAGAATGAACAAATCGAGAGCCGATCAGTGGAAGGCCAAAATTATCAGCCCGGAGGAGGTGATCCGGAAAATCAAACCCGGGATGAGCATCTTCATCGGGACCGGCGTGGCCGAGCCACGCACCCTGGTCAGGACCCTGATGAACAGCACTGCCGGCAACCTCAACGATTTGGAACTCATTCAGTTGGTCAGCTTCGGCGACGCCATTTCCTTGGGGAAACTCCGATCTCAACAGTACCGCCTCAAAACCTTTTTTTCCGGCTGGGTCTCCCAGGATGCCATTAGGGAAGGCCGGGTCGATCTGATTCCAAGCCGCTTCGCCTGGATACCGGACCTGATCGAATCCGGCCAAATCCCGGTTCAGGCCGCGTTTGTGCAGATCACCCCACCGGACAAAAACGGCAATTGCAGTCTAGGGGTCGCAGTGGATGCGGCCCGGCAGGCAATGGAAAAGGCCACGCTCGTCATCGGGGAAATCAACCCGCAGGTTCCGCGCACCTTCGGTGACACTTTCG
>JAQAZR010000074.1:0-3516 GCA_032127235.1 Deltaproteobacteria bacterium | reverse complement strand
CGGCGATGCCTTGGCTCAAGGCCAGCTGGGCGGCGGCGATCGATGCCAGCACCGATGCACAGCCGTTGGCTGTCCAGGCGTAGGTCCGGGCCGACGGTGTTTTCAGCAGATGGCGCATGGCGAGAGGGAAGGGGAGTCCGGACAGCACCCCCGGAACCGCCAGCCACACCAGGCCCAGGACAACGTTGACCGGGATGGGATACGGGAGGATCGCGCGCGTCAACCACGCAGTGACCGGCCCCGCGAGCGCGAGCAGGGTGACCAGTAAGGCCAGGCTAACGACAAGGGCCGTGTCGGTCAAGCGCTGGGAAAGAAAACCGCCGACTCCCGAAAAAACCAGCATACCGGCAAGAACCACCGTTAAGCTGACGACCGGATCTCCGTAGAGCAACACCAACTGCTTGATAAAGTACAGCTCGACGAACATGAACCCGATCCCCAGCGATAGAAAGTAGATCATTTCCGCCGCGCCAGGCCGCGAGCCGGTTTCCCGAAGTGCCACAAAGGGCAGGGCCAACAGCGCCAGGGACAAGAGAGCGGCTTCGAGAAAAATAACGACCACCACAATCTCACCCGACAGCAGCAGGGTGTACATGCGGCTGCCGGTGGCGCGATACGTCTCTTTCAACCGGTTCCATTTCAAGAAACGACTGGGAAACGGGCGATTGTCGGTCTGCGGCGCAACGTCCATGAAATAGGTGTCAAAATAAGCGGTTTCCCGACCCTCGCGATAGGCTTCTGACAGCCGCTCGACAGCCAGACTGTGGTAGGGTGCGTCGAAGACGTAATAGCGATTGGACCATACGGGCCGCATGTCGAACCGGTAGACCCAGTCAAAATTCAGATCTTCGGCGAATCTGATCAGTTCTTCGTCTGCATGCAGGGTCCGTCGCGAAACCAACATCACGTAAATGTCCCAACTACGCAGCACGGCCAAGTGGGTTCCGGGCAGCAAAACCCCGGCCCGCCTCAGAGCCTCGGCGGCTGTCGCCCACAGCCGCAACAGGTCGGAAGGGGGCAGCAACAGCCGGCGCGAGATGATGATCACGCCGTTTTCGCTCAGGTGGTCGAGATAGGCGCTCAAGGCATCGATCGTGAGAAGATACTCCTGGCTGAGGGCGGCGGAACCGGGCAGGGAGGTGCCCCAGGTTTCAACCTGAATGACGTCGAACCTTTCGCTCGTACGGCTCAGGAATTGGCGTGGCGCTTGGCTGACGATCGGTATCCGGTAATGTTCGGCTGCGATCCGGGCCCTTTCCGGATGGGAATCGACGAGCGTAACGCGCCGTGAGCCGGCGGCCGTCGCGCAAGCCATGCCCATACCGCCGCCGTTCTGGATGATCAGGACCTTCGCCGGCCCGGAGACCAACCGGTAACCGGCATAGGGCAGGGTGAAAGCAGCGAATTCCGCACTTTGCGGCGTCAAATCCGTGTAGAGCACCAGCTGATTGTCACCGTCCCGGTACACCGCGGTTTGATGCGGCAGTTCGCCACCGAATGTCAGGCTCAGACCCGGCGCAAAACGGATGTAAGGACTCGACACGATCGTCATGAGACCGTTGATGCTGTTGCGGCTTTCGGTGATCCGGCTGTCCGGCAGTTGCAGGATCTGGGATTGGGCTTTGTAGGGCGACGGGTGGACCGCCACGGTCTGCGGTGCGGTCGTTATGAGCAGGGCTGCCGTTCCGGTGATAACGGCCGCTGCCGCCAAAAGATACCCCGACGTGCCCCGAAAACCGGCACTGGGCGACCATGGCGACCGTGCCGCGGGTCGAAGAAGCGGCATAATGGTCAGCAGGGGAACGACAGCCGAGATGACGATGAGCCGGCCTTCGTTGATAAACGGCAGCAGGAGGGCGGGCAGCACGGCGCCGCACGCCGAGCCGGTCATGGTGGCGAAATAGGCGATGCCGGTCTTTTCGGGCAACAGGCTGTAGGCGGCGCAGATCACGAGCCCGGCGAAAAAAAACGGAATGGCCAGCAACCCGTAAGCGACCAGCAGGTAAAAGATCTGAGCCGGCTCGACCGGCAGTCTGAAGTAATCGAGAGGCAGGCGGTTCAACACCCAAAAAGCGAGGATGACGGTGGCGGCGTAAAACAGGCTGAGAATGGCCGGGGCCTCTGCTGAGGCCAGCGACCCGTTCCGGCCTCTGTCCCTCGCCTGCAGGATATTCAGAAAAGTGCCGGCACCGGCAAAACCCATCAGGGCGATGCTGATCACCATGAAGGCCAGATGATTCCACTGGCTAATGGCAAACACCCGGGTCAGAAGCACCTCAAAGGCCAGGGAGGACAGGGAAATCAGGAAGACGGCAAACAAGAGCGGTGCGCGAATCGGGGAGGAGGGCACCGGCGTCACCTTTTCCGGTCGAGGGCGTACCCGGTCAGCGGGACAAAAAGAACACCGGTGATCTGTTTGACGGTGTAATCCTCCGCGTGTTTGGTGACCAGAACCAGGTTCTGGTAGCTGAAAGGATTGCCGAGGGGCAATACGAGCCGTCCGCCGTCTTTGAGCTGCCGAAGGAGCGGCGGCGGGATGTGGTCGACGGCCGCGGTAATCATGATGGCGTCGAAAGGCGCCTGTTCGGCCCAGCCGTAGTAGCCGTCTCCCAGCCGGTTCTTGACCTTGTCGAGCCGAAGCGTTCGCAGGTTCCGGTCGGCCTGCGTGTAGAGCATTGCCTTGATTTCGATGGTGTAGACATCGCCCGCGACGGCCGCCAGCACGGCGGCCTGATAACCGGACCCGGTGCCGATCTCCAGCACCCGGGAAGAGGTGTTCAGGGAGAGGACTTCGGTCATCAAGGCAACAATATAGGGCTGCGAGATCGTCTGGCCATCACCGATCGGCAGGGGACGATCGGTATACGCTTTCGATCGCAGAGCCTGTGGGACAAAAAGGTGGCGCGGAACCTCGCGCATGGCGGCGAGAACGCGCGGATCCTTGATGCCGCGGTTTTCGATCTGCACACGCACCATGTCGTCTCGGGCCGGCCTTATGTCACTCGGCTCTTCGGCCGAGGTTGACCCGACGACCGTGGCGCCCAAAAAGCCGGCAACCAAAACGAGAATTGGAAAGAGTTTCATCGGTGCGGTCTCCCGCTTCGCAACGCCCCGCCGAAATAACGCACTGGCCGGGGCCCGACGGCTGGCATCTCATTGAGAGGTAATACAGGCACCGCAAATACTCAACTGATTTGTTGATTTATTTTCAAATAAACGGTATCTTATAGGCACACTCATCACAGCCTGAAGGAGGCGTTCAACAATGGCCTGGTTCAAAAAGTCCAATGGCGGCGAAGATCCGATCGACCCTGTCCTGCCGCAACCGTCCTCTAAAAATGGAACGACTTATCTGGGCAAGAAGTTGACGGTCAGCGGATCCATAACCGGTCGCGACAGCGTTCAGGTATTCGGCCGCCATGAGGGCGACATTCATCTGGAAGGTGACCTGGACATCCGGGAATCGGCTGTCATCCGGGGAAACCTGAGAGCCGCCACGATTCTGGTCGGCGGAAC
>JAQAZR010000073.1:0-11579 GCA_032127235.1 Deltaproteobacteria bacterium | reverse complement strand
TCGTGCGGAATCAATCCACGAGCTTTTTGATTTTGCGAGCGCCTTTGCCTATAAAGAGGAGAGCGCCCTCGGCAAGCTGCGCCGAAAGGTTCCCCACGGGAACCGGGTGGCCATCATCACCAATGCCGGTGGACCGGGAATCGTGGCCACCGACGTGACGGTTTCATCCGGTCTCAGGCTGGCCCGTTTTCAGGAAGAAACCATCGCGGCCCTGGCCAGCCATCTTCCCGAGACGGCCAATCTCAACAATCCGGTCGATGTCATCGGTGATGCCTCCCCGGATCGTTATGAAAATGCGCTGTCGGCGGTTATAAAGGATGAAGGCGTAGACGGGGCACTGGTAATCTTGACGCCGCAATCGATGACCAACGCGCTGGCCACCGCCGAAGCCATTGTGCGCGTGGCCAGGGGTTCTCAAAAACCGATCCTGTGCAGCTTCATGGGGATCGTCGACGTCTCGGCCGGTGTAAAATATTTACAACAGTACGGCTATCCGGTGTTCAGCTTTCCGGAAAACGCCGCCAAGGCCTTCGGAACCCTTTACAAGTACTCCCAATGGGTGAGCCGTCAGCAGCTGGCCCCGTTGGTGCTCCAGCACGATCGGGAGCGGGCCGACCGTATCATCCAGTCCTGTCTTGCGGCGGGGAAAACCCATTTGGGTGAACTGGACGGAACGGACCTGCTCCAGTGCTACGGTTTCAATGTGCTGCCGACACGGCTGGCCAAGGACGACCGTGAAGCGGTTGAAATCGCCGAAGAGATCGCCTATCCAGTCGTGATGAAAATCGTCTCCCCGCAAATTCTGCATAAATCCGATGCCGGCGGCGTCGTGGTGGGGCTCAAAAACCGTGAGGCGGTTCAAAAAGCCTTTAACGATATTGTCACCCGCGCATCCAGATACGATCCCAATGCCATCATCGAGGGGGTCTTGGTTCAAAAATTGGCACCCCCCGGCACCGAAACGATTCTGGGCATGAACCGATATCCGATATTCGGGCCCTTGCTCATGTTTGGATTGGGGGGGATCTACGTGGAGTTGTTCGAAGATGTGGTTTTTCGGCTGGCCCCCATTGGCCGCAATGAAGCCCGCCGGATGATGCATGAAATTAAAGGCTTCAAACTTTTCGAAGGGTTCCGGGGACGTCCCAAGGCGGATCTGGTCGTGATCGAAAAATCATTGGTCTGCTTATCGGATTTGGTTTTGAACCACCCGGAAATCAGCGAAATGGATATCAACCCGCTGATGATCCATGAAGAAGGCAAGGGGGCCACGGTGGCCGATTGCCGGATCATCCTTAAACCGTTGGGAAAAGGAGGCACTTATGCTGGAAATTAAAGATTCGGTGGCTGTGATTACGGGTGGTGCCAGCGGCATCGGCCTGGCACTTTCAAAGTACTGGCTTGAAAACGGTGGCAAGGTCGTCATCGGCGATGTGGTCGAACCGGCTCTCAAGCAGGCCGCCGAGGAACTCAAGGGCGATGTGGCCACGGTACTCTGCAATATTACCAAAGAGGAGGACTGCGCCAGATTGGCCGATACCGCCATCGAAAAATTCGGTCAGATCAATCTGGTGGCTCCTTTCGCCGGGATTATCAAAGACGGCCTGATGGTGTCTCCGGACCGGGAAACCGGTAAGGTCACACGGAAAATGTCTCTGGAGCAGTTTAAAGCGGTGATCGACATCAACTTGACGGGTGTTTTTCTGACCGTTCGTGAGTGTGCCGAGCGCATGATCAACCACAACTGCAAGGGACTGATCTGCCTTGTCTCATCCACCGGTTCTTTGGGTACGGCCGGCCAGATCAATTACTCTTCGACCAAGGCGGCCATGTCGGTGATGCCCAAGGTCATTACAGCCGAGTTCTTCCGCCGCGGGCTGGCCGATAAAATCCGTTGTGTGGCCGTTGCCCCGGGATATGTAGGGACCGCCATGGTAAAGGGAATGAATCAGAAAGCTTTAGAAAACATCGTCTCCCAGGTGCCCATCGGCCGACTGGTAGAACCGGAAGAAGTGGCGATGCTGGTCGGAGATATTTATCGCAACGAGGCCCTGGCCGGTGAGGTCTTTTTTATTCACGGCGGTCTGCGGTTGGGGTCGAAAGGATAAACCTTTGAGAGATTCGTCAAGTTTATAGGGGCAATGCCGCGATGGATACCCATATTACAAATCGAAAATCAGTAAAAGTGTTTCCCGAGGATACCTTTTCGCACCGAATCATTTTAATCGGCCCAACTTTAACACCTTAATGAGTTCCGTGCCACTGGATCCACAGGCCCGGATGCCGGCTTTGAAGGTGATTCCGGTCAGAATTGAGCTACATCGACAATGGTAAAAACCGATTAAAGAGAGGTGAACCATGAATGAGAAGGAAAAAGAATCTTTCGATCCGAAGCCGGTTCTGGAGAACTGGTTGAAAGCGGCAACGGATTTCTGGGGACCGGTGATGGATATGTGGTCCACCGCTTCAGGAGAAACAGGCACCTCGACGAAACAAGAGGGGAGTCGGGCAAAAAAAAAATTGGAATCGGCTCTAAGATCCTGGAAAGCGATGTCTTCTGCCATGAGCGAACCAGAGGCCGGAAAATCCATTCTTGAGGGGATTCAGACACTGCCGGAAATCGTATTGAAGATGACTCAGACCGGCTGGAACGGTTATTTTAAACTGCAGCAGCAGTGGTACGAGCGCCTGTCGAGAATCGGCCAATCCACGGAAGCATACCGGTTCGATAATCTCGACCAGGACGCCGTAAATGTCTGGCGCGAAATATACGAAAAGGAATTCCGGCCTCTGCTGCAAATGCCCCAGTTGGGTCTGACCCGAGTTTATCAGGAAAGCGCCAACAAGGCCCTGGACCAATTTAACTTGTTCCAAGCCGCCATAGCTGAATTTCTCCAGCTTCTCTATCTGCCCATGGAAAAATCCGCACAGGTCCTGCAGGAGAAGGTGGCCGAAATGGCCGATGAAGGCCAACTGCCGGAAAATACTAAAGTGTATTATCAGATGTGGATAAAAATACTGGAAGGCCATTACATGACCCTTTTAAAGTCACCCGAGTATACCAATAAAATGGATAGCACCCTCACCGCTTTCGAAAATTTTGTTGCCGCTAAAAATGGGATCCTGCAAGATTTCCTCCAAACCTTGCCGGTTCCCACCGATAAGGATATGGATGAATTGTACCAGGAGATCTACCTGTTAAAAAAGCGGATGCGCCAACACGAAAAACTGCATGAATTGGAAACCAGCCGCCAAGAACCTCAGATTCAGTAACGTAAAGGAGGACATTATGGCTGAAGCAAAAATACCCGTGGATTTAATCCTGTCCAAGTTGGCCGAGGATGCCGATAAAACGCAGGAACGGGTCCAAAAGGCTAAGGATGTTTTGCTGAGTGAACTCGATACCGCCATCGCCACCACCCCCTATGAAGTGGTTTACGAGGAAGACCGGGTAAAATTAAAACACTATTATCCGGTTTTACCGAAGAGCAAATTGATGAAAACCCCCTTGCTGGTGGTCTATGCTCTGATCAATCGCGAGACTATGCTCGACCTTCAGCCCGGTCGCAGCATCGTGCAAAATTTTTTAAACGATGGGATCGATCTCTACATGATCGACTGGGGGTATCCGACCCGCAAGGACAAATTCCTGACCATTGATGATCATGTGAACGGCTATATGGACAACATCGTCGATTTTATCCGCCGGCAGCACAGCCTGCCCAAAATCAATTTAATGGGCATCTGCATGGGTGGCACATTTTCGGTGATGTATTCGGCGCTGCATCCTGAAAAAATCAAGAACCTGGTGACCACCGTGACCCCGACCAACTTCGATACCGATCAGGGCCTCTTGCACATCTGGATGAAAAACGTGGATGCTGACCGTATGGTCAAAACCTTCGGTAATATGCCCGGCGATATCATGAACCTGGGATTTCTGCTGTTAAACCCTGCCCGGCTGATGATCGACAAGTACGTCGGTTTCCTGGAAAACGTGGACAACAAAACCTTTGTGGAAAACTTTGTGCGCATGGAAAAATGGATCTTCGACAGTCCGGATGTGCCCGGCGAAACGTTTCGGCAGTTCATACAGGATTGTTACCAGAAGAACCTTCTGATTCAGAGCAAAATGGAACTGGGGGGCCGCCGGGTGGATCTTAAAAAAATCACCATGCCGCTTATAAATTTTTACGGTCAGTATGACCACCTGGTCCCACCGGCCGCCTGTGAACTGTTGACCAGCAAGGTGGGCAGTAAAGACACCCAGGACATCTGCCTGCAGACGGGTCACATCGGAATTTATGTCAGCTCCAAGTTTCAAAAAGAGTTCGCACCTAAGATCGCTGGTTGGCTCAATGAAAGGGAGCATGAAGAACCCAAACGCCGCGCCAAAAGGACATCATCAGGACCGAAATCCGTCAAAAAAAGCGTGGCCAAAACCGGATCGGTGCCGGTGTCGTAGCAACTCAAAATAATCAGTGGGATAAAAGCAAAGACTCACACCAGGCGGTTTCAACAATTGAGGAGATAAACCATGACGAAGAAAAACGACTATTTTAAAACATTTTGCAAGGTCAGCAAGGCATTTGGGACGACCCTTGATAATAAAGAATTGCTAAACCTGATCGTCGCCAGCGCTATTGAAACCATGGGCGCTAAAGCCGCGTGTCTCTTTCTGGCCGACGAAGGCAAGGATGTGTTTGTGCCGGTGGCCCAAAAGGGATTGTCCGACACTTACTTGCACGCCAATCCCTTAAAAGCAAAAGAAATCGTGTCGGCCATCCAGAAGAAAGGCTATCTCCACTTTCGCGATGCCACCTCAGATCCCCGTCTGGAACACCACGAGGCGAAAAAGGCGGAAGGGATTGCGACCCTCTTGTCAGTGGCGGTCGTCGTCAAAAATAAGACCATCGGTATTCTGTCTCTGTATATGGCCGAGATGAAGGATTTTACCGAGCAGGAGATTGATTTTATGGCGGCCATGGCGGAACATGGCGGCATGGCGATTGAAAATGCCCGCCTGTTTGAACGGATGCGGCATAACACGAAACTGTTTCTCGACATGGCGACCAGCATCAATTCGAGTTTGGATATCAAGGAAATACTGCACAAACTGACGGCCAACCTTGGCGAGTCCCTTGCCATGAAGGGTGTGGCTATTCGTCTCCTGAATAAAGAAGATGAAACCTTGAAACTTGTAGCCAGCCATGGCCTGAGCAAAAGCTTTCATGACAAGGGGCCCGTATCGGCGGCTAAGTGTTTGGTCCACACCCTTAAAGGCGAAACCAAGGTGATTGAGGATGTGGCGACGAGCAAAGATATTCAATACAGAAAAGAGACCTTAAAGGAGGGTATCGTCTCGATGCTCTGTGTGCCCATAAGGTCGAAGGACGAAATCATCGGCGTGTTGAGATTGTACAGCGACGTAAAGCGAGATTTTCCCGAAGATACAATTATGTTGGTAAACGCCATTGCTCATCAAGGCGGCTTGGCCATTCAAAATGCCTCGATGCACATGATGCTTCAAGAGGATAAAAAGAGTCTGGAGCAGGAAATCTGGAGCCATCGCATGTGGTTTTGACGTTTTTCTACACTCCCAGAGAATGAATTCGGATAACTGAATACCTAAAAATAAGGAGGGAAAGATGAGAAACTTGACACTCAATTATGAAACGCTCATCAAGATCACCCGATCCCTATCGAGATCGAAGGACCCGGAGAAAATCATTCAAGAGACGGTGGAGAGCATCAAATCAGCGCTGGGCATAAAGGGATGCGCGTTGTTTCTGATCAATCAGCAGTCAAAAGAATTGGAAGTGGCCGCTTCGACAGGATTGAGCACGGAGTATCTGAACAAGGGAACCGTGAGCGCTTTGAGCTCAATTGCCGATTCCCTTAAAGACGGCCCGGTAGCAGTTTATGATGTCAGCGATGATCCTCGAATTCAATACCCGGGGGCAGCCAAAAAAGAGGGGATCGCCTCCATACTTTCCGTACCGATCTTTGTCGGTGACGCGGCCATCGGCGCCATCCGGGTTTATACCGCCGAGAAATGGGAATTTACCTTGGACGATGTGAATTTCGTTCAGGCTCTGGCCCAGATCGCCGGTATCCTCATCGAGATGAGCCGACTGCATAAAGGCCAGAATGAATACATCGACGTTTTGACCACCAGCTGTGAGTCTCCGGCGCTCTAGCATAATAAGAGATAGGTTGAGCGGTTTCCCGCCCAGGCGGGATTAAACGTTCTGGGTTGAAAAGCCCTCAAACAGCCAAACTAACACCTTTCAACGGCGGCACCGTTCGGCAGCCATACCGGACGGTTCTGTCGTTGCCTCAGCAAATCCCGCCCCTACGGTAAAAATTCCAGTCGACCCCACCTTTACAAACGACGGATTGACAATCCTTTTTTATAGGTTAGGATAAATCAGCGGGTCACCCTGAAGCCGAACAATACCCAGTGTATCTTACCCAAGAGATCATCAGGCTCAATCGCGCAGAGCCAACTTGATTTGCGGTGAGATGCACCCGTCTAAATATCGCCTGTCGATTGAGACCAAACCGCAAAAAGGAGGTCAAGCTATGGAACAGCGCCAGTTGGGAAAACAGGGGTTGGTCGTATCCGCCATCGGCCTCGGCTGCATGGGAATGTCGGAGTTCTACGGAACCGCCGATGAAAAGGAGTCCGTCGCCACCATTCATCAGGCGCTCGATGCGGGGGTAAGCCTGCTCGATACCGCCGATATGTATGGACCATTCAAGAACGAAGAGCTGGTCGGTAAAGCCATTCGCGACCGCCGGGACACAGTTGTGCTGGCAACCAAATTTGGAATCGTGCGCACCGGAGATGCCTCCTTTCGTGGGGTCAACGGCCGACCGGATTATGTGAAGTCAGCCTGTGACGCCTCGCTGCGTCGCTTGGGAGTGGATCATATCGACCTGTACTATCAGCATCGAGTGGATCCTGACGTGCCCATCGAGGAGACCGTGGGAGCGATGGCGGAACTGGTGACGGCCGGTAAGGTGCGCTATCTCGGTCTCTCGGAAGCCGGACCGCAAACCATCCGAAGGGCGCACACGGTCCACCCGATCAGTGCCCTGCAAACGGAATACTCCTTGTGGAGCCGGGAACCTGAAGACGAAATCCTGCCGACCCTGCGGGAACTGGGAATCGGCCTGGTGCCATACAGTCCGCTGGGGCGTGGTTTTTTAACCGGACGCTTCAAACGTTACGAGGATCTGGCAACCGATGACTATCGTCGGCATTCGCCGCGGTTTCAGGGGGAAAACTTCGCGAAAAACCTGGAACTGGTCGAGCGGGTGAAAAAGATGGCTGCCGGCAAAGGAGTTACCGCCGGCCAACTGGCCCTTGCATGGGTGTTGGTGCAGGGAAAGGATATCGTGCCGATTCCGGGAACGACGCGCCGCGGTCACTTGGAACAGAATATCGCCGCCGTCAATTTGAAGATAACGCCAAGCGACCTGTCCGATATTGCGGCCGCCATGCCGCCGGGAGCGGCCAGCGGGATGCGCTATCCGGAAGAGATGATGCGCCTGGTCAACCTGTAAGATTTATATGGTTAAATTTTAACAATTTACATTTTGGCTGTCTTCGGATACGGTCGGTAAAAGAGGTCTCCGAGCCCCAACACACTGGCTGGCAGCGAAAAGATACCGGTAAAAAAGGAGCAGAACATGAGCGCAGAAAATATCTTGGTTGAAATCGGCGAGGATTTCGTTGCGGCCATTACTCTCAACCGGCCCAAAGAACTCAACACCTTCAACACCCATTTGGCGCGTGAACTCGTCGCCGCCTTGGAAGAACTGGATCAGCAAGCCCGGACGCGTGTCATTATCCTTAAGGGTGCAGGTAAAGCATTCTGTGCCGGCATCGATGTCACGGAATTTTTCGGTAAAACCGCCATGGAATACCGGGCCTGGATCGGAAACATGGAAAAACCGCTGGTGACGATCAGCCGCATGCGAACTCCGGTGATCGCCCAGGTTCAAGGCGTGGCGGCCGCCAACGGAGCCGGCCTGGTGGCGGCCGCCGATCTGGCGGTTGCGGCGGACAGTGCCCGCATCGGCTTGACCGCCATCAATGTCGGCCTGAACTGTGTCGGGCCGGTCATTCCGGTGTCGCGATCGGTGGGCCGGAAGCGCGCGCTCGAAATGCTCTTTTTCGGCGAACTGCTCAAAGCCCGGGAAGCCCTGGAAATGGGCCTGGTGAACAAAGTGGTTCCGGCGGACGAGTTGGAAGCGGAGACCCGCAGGTGGGCGGCGCGATTGGCTAAAAAGAGTCCGGTTGCCCTGCAGATTGCCAAAAAAGCATTTTACGCCTCGGCCGACATGGACTATACTCAGGCTTTCGAGTACATGAACGAAGCCTTCGCGCGCCTCTGCACCACAGAGGATGCGACCGAAGGTGTCAAGGCTTTTCTGGACAGACGCAACCCCGAGTGGAAAGAAAAATAGAAGAGGCAACTATGGCTATTGAAGGCACCATCGACACAGTGACACTCGATCACTCCGGTGAGTCTCTGCAGATGTCGTCTGCAGAATTCAGCGATGAGATCATCTCATTTCTGGACTACTACGGTGTGCCGTCGCTTTTGGGCCGGTCTTTCTGCGAGGTGATCGGAGACGGAGACGGTCAAACGAAATTTGTGCGCCTGATGACGGCTTGCGGCTTTGCCGGCGATCCCCGCGGTTTCTGCAGTGAAGTCGTCAGTCAATTGGCGCCGGCCCGCCGTCGCGACGGGACCCCGGTGCGCATCAACGGCGTGGATCTGCCGCAACTGCTGCTTGTGGCGCTCCTCGAAAAGCGGCTTCCCGGCAACAAATTCACCAGCGTTCGGACTGTGGCCCAACTGGAGAAGCTGACCGGCATGGTCATCCCGGAGTCCGAACGGGATGATCTGCAACAGGTGATCGACACCTATCCGGTGCGACTTTCGATGCACACCATACGTCAGATGCGCGTGTCCCGCGCAGTGGCCTACCAGTATCTGCCCTTCGTCGAGGAACTCGATCAGACCGGTCACACCAACACCTGGATCGGCCAGTTCCACCAGGGACTGCTGGAGCAGATGTACCAGAACCGCGTCATCTTTCTGCTGAACATGAGCTGCCCGGTTTACTGCCGGTTCTGTTTTCGCAAGCACAAGGATTCACGCAACCAGCACAACCCCACCACATCCGACGTCAACCAGGCCCTGGAACACGTGCGCCGGTCACCCGGCATCAAAGAGGTGGTCATCACCGGCGGGGACCCTTTTCTGAACCGGGCCAACATGGCCTGCGCCATCGACGGACTCATCGACATTCCGCATGTCCAAACCCTGCGTCTGGCCACCCGGGCGGTGGCCTATTACCCGCACCTCTTTCTGGGACACGACGGCGAACTGCTCAACTACCTGAAAATGAAAAATCTCGAGCTGCAGCAAAAAGAAAAGCGCCTGGAACTGGCCACCCATTTTATCCATCCCGACGAGATGTCGCCGGACAGCCTGGAGATCATAACCGAACTCGTCAAAAACGGCATTGCGGTCTATGTGCAAACGCCGTTCCTAAAAGATTGCAACGATCAAGGACCGGAATTGGTCAGGCTCTTCAGCCTGCTGCGAGGGGCCGGGGCAGAGCTGCACTACATCTATATCCCCTGCAGCCCCATCCACGGCAACAGCATCTACTGGACGCCGATATCACAAGGACTTAAGGCGGCCTTGTATTTGCGGGCCCACCTCTCCGATCGGGTCATCCCACGCATCTGCACCGCAACGCCGATCGGCAAAATGGACTGGCACACCAGCGGTTGGGCCGTGGAACAGGATCAGGACAGCGATCATTTCATCTGGATCCGGACACCTTACACGCCGGGCTATTTCAAGGCATTCGCACCGCTGGCCGAAAATCTGGACAACCTGCGGGTCAATTCCGAGGGGACCATCGACGTGCGCTACATGGCCCGCATCGGCGATGCAGACCTTTTCCTCGGGGCCCGCACTCGTCCGTCGCAAAGGAAGCGGACGGCTATGACGGACACTGCAGCGCTTGGCGGTCTGCAGGCCGAAGCCTTGGCCGACCAAAGCAGCCCGCACGCCGTGGTGAAGTCCGGCGTTGACGCCCTGCGGCGGGTGCACGCGACCCGGGTCGAAATGGATGCCGCGGCGGGCGGCGAGGAAATGGCTTACATCAAGGCCCACCAGGCGATCACCGACGTCGTCGTCACCTCGGAGAAAGATGCCGTCGACGAGCTTTTTCGCATCACCGCTCTCGTGCGTCGGTTGCAGGATTTTCCGCACGTCAATGCCGTGCGGCTGCGCAGCCTGAAGTTCAATTACATGCCCGAACGCTACACGAAGACCGTGGCGGCCCGTCTGGGCGATCTCAACCGATTGTCCGTCGTCAACCCGCTGCGGCTCGAAATCGAGACCCAGTACCTGCATTCCAGAGAAATCCAACCGATCCACAAACACATTGCCGCTACCCTGCGAAACCGGGGCATCAGCGTCTATGCCAACATGCCCTTGCTGACCGGGATCAACGACACCCCGGAGGAGGTCAATCTAACCGCTTACGGCTTGCGGCAGTGCGGCATCGAGTTTCACCATCTTTTCGTGGCCGGGACGCCGCTGCAAGAGCGCTGGAATCACACCCGCCCGCTGGATGTGGCCGACGTGATCGACATCGCCGCCCGTGTGCGTCAGGACGGCAGCGGCCGGGAAATTCCGCGCTACATCATCCGCACGCGATTGGGCGAGGTGGACTTCGGGCTGACCTCTAGATTGTTCGAGGAGAACGGAAAGATTCGCGTTCGGCTGACACCCTACGATCTGACGTATTTCCGCGCGATGGACCCGGGATTCGACTGGCCGGAAGGGGTGACGGTGGACGGAGACGGCCGACCGACGGTAGCGGTCGAAGGCTTGACGTCGTCCGACGGTTTTCTGGTCTTCGGCGCGCACGCAAGCTGATTGTCAGCAGGCGGGGAATTACGGAAAATGGCTATTTATGGACGGGAACTAAACGATCATAGCCCTGGTTCGGGCCGCCACGATGCATGAAAATCGGTTGAGTCCCTCCTACGGCGGGGTTGAGCCCGTTGGCGCCGAGTTTCAGCCGTTTCTCGCAACCGCTTATCCGGTGAAGTCATTTCCACGAGTTACGAGGTGCGGGTTGCGAGTACTGAGTTTCGAGTTTCTATTTTCGAACTAAAGTAGAAATCCTTCCGGGAAGGGATCGGAGGGATCGATGACAAATTCCTGCAAGCCGATAATGTGGGCGGTACCTTGAATGTCGACTTCGACCGCCCGGTGTTGACCGACCATGGTCTCGGCGGCCACACGGGCTTCAAAGGTCGTGCCCAGGGGACCCGTATTGACGAAAGTCTGGTTGACCTTCAAAAGACCGCGGTGGTGCAGCAGGGTCAATTTGGCCGCGGTGCCGGTGCCGCAGGGGGACCGGTCCATGTGGGCTTCGCCGTAAATGACAACCGAGCGACCCCGCCGCCGCACGTGATCGGCGGTGTCGTAGAACTCGACCACATCCACCGTTCGGACTTCCGGGCGCAGCGG
>JAQAZR010000072.1:0-5109 GCA_032127235.1 Deltaproteobacteria bacterium | reverse complement strand
GGTGTTCTCCGGTAGTCCCTGCCGACCACGACGCGCATGTCCCAGAGGGGCTGCCCGTTTTCGACCACGGTCAGTCTGTAGTCGGCCGCGTTGACGAGAAGGTACCGGGCACCCAGTTCATGCGGAATCCAGCGCCAGCGTTCCAAATTCAACTCGATCTGTCGAATGCGGACAGCCGCCGGAACATTCAGCTCATTAAGAGTCTGCTCGTCGATGCGGCCGGTCGGCGACAGCCCATGCCGCACCTGAAACCGCCGCAAAGCCTCCGCAAGGATCTCGTCGTAGCGGTTCTCCCCCTGGTTTTCCTGCAGACCGAGATCGCCCGAGACCGACAGGCGTTGCCGCAGCAGGGCAATGTGATCACCGCCATCGCCTTCCTTCAGCGACAGATTTTCCGGCAAAAGCGGCCATCCGCCGCGGATCTCGATATCGCGGTACCGCTGCAGGGCTGCCTTCAGATCTGCATATCCGGCGTGCGGCGGTCGCAGTCGATCCAGGGCCGCCTCGATTTGTCCGGCAGCAAGGGCCGCCTCCAGAATTCCGGCCAGATCTGTCTTCGGATTGTAGGCGAGCCACTCGGCATGCAGGGTCTCGGGGTTCACCCGGCCCCCCAGCAGATGCGAACCGAGCACCAAAAAGGCGTCGGTCGAGAGAAGATCGAGGTCCACGAGCAGGTCCGGATCGGGCGGTAAACCTAAAAACCGGTCCCGTTTCAGCGCACCGAGGAGAAGCTCGATTTTGGCCAAATGGTAGTCCTCGGTCTGAAGACCGTCACGGCGTGCCGCGTGAATGGCCGCAAGCAGAGAATCGGCATTGTGCAAAGTGGCGTCGGCCGTCCAGGCCGGCTGGAATCCCCGCCGGGCATAGAAAAGCGGCAGGTCAGCCACCCCGCAGATCAGCTCGCCCCGGCAGGTAAACAGGTCCCGTCGTCGTTCGGCCTCAATTTTTTTCTGCAAGCGAACAGCCAGCGGTTCCGGGGTCTCCTCTTCGGCCAGAGCAGCGGAGTTCGCGCCCATCACAGTCAGCACCAGCATCACCGCAAAAAATCGCAGCATCGGTTTCAACATGTCAGCCTTTCTATCGCAACATCATTCCAGATTAAGAGATGCCATTCAAATATAGACGGCCTCTTTACATTCGCGTCAGGGGTTTTATTATCTCTTCAAAGAGTATTGAACCCTGAATGATAAGGAGTTTTCAATGGAAATGAGAAAGATTCTGTGGCCGACAGACCTATCCGGCAGCGCTGAAAAAGCCCTTCCCTTTGTCAAGTCTCTGACCGAAAAATACAACACCGAAATCCACGTCCTCTATGTCATCCAAAACCTCTCCGATAATAAGTCCTGGTACGGAGAATTCCAGCAGGAAAGGATCGATAAAATCCTGAAGTGGGAAGAAAAAACCGCCAAGAACCGTTTGGATGAGCTTTGCGCCAGCTCCCTGGAGGGGTGTCCCCTTTATATCAAACACGTGGCGATAGGGGATCCCGCACAAGAGATCCTCAAACTGATTGACAAAGAAAAAGTCGATGCCGTGGTGCTGTCGACCAGTGGCGAGACAGGCCACTACCGACTGGGCAGCACGGCCGAAAAGGTGGTCCGAAACGCCCCGGTACCGGTCATCACCGTCCCGGTTGAACAGCCGGCCGAGGTGTGACGAACGCGACCGTTGAGATAGTATCGGTCGACCGGGCTCGCAGGCAGAGTCGTATCACTTCCATCCTTGCGGCAAGAAGATGCTGCTTTTTACTCAGAAGTTACGATTTAAGACTCTGAACAGCACCTTTCATTTTCTCCGATCCGACAATCCCCCGGCTCACCCGATGGTGAAGGCGATTCCCTGCGCCAGCGGCAGCTCGCTGGACCAGTTGACAGTGCAGGTCTGGCGTCGCATGTAAGCCTTCCAGGCGTCGGAACCGGATTCGCGACCGCCGCCGGTTTCTTTTTCCCCCCCGAAGGCCCCTCCGATCTCGGCCCCGGAGGTTCCAATGTTGACATTGGCAATGCCGCAATCGCTGCCGCGGGAGCTCAAAAAATATTCCGATTCCCGGATCTCCCGCGTGAAGACGGCCGATGAGAGCCCCTGAGGAACCGCGTTGTGGTAGGCGACCGCCTCTTCGATGGTTTCGTACTTGATCAAGTAGAGCAGCGGGGCGAAAGTTTCCGCCTGCACGATCGGCATGTCGGCCCGGGCTTCGCAGATGCAAGGGGTCACATACGTACCGGCATCGTAAAGACCGCCGCTGAGAACCGTGCCGCCGTAAAGCACCCTGCCGCCCTGGTCCTTGACCTGCGCCAGTGCCGCCTGAAGGGCCGCCGTCGCATCGGTGTCGATCAGCGGTCCCATGAGAATGCCCTCTTCCAGGGGATCGCCGATTTTGATCTGACGGTAGACGTTCACAAGCTCGGCGGCAATCCGCTCGTAGATGTCCGCATGCACGATCAGACGCCGGGTCGTGGTGCAGCGCTGTCCGGCAGTTCCGACCGCTCCGAAGAGAACCGCCCGCACGGCCAGTTCGATATCGGCGCTGGGCGTCACGATGATGGCATTGTTGCCGCCCAGTTCCAAAAGGCTCCGTCCCAGGCGTGCCGCCACCGCCTGGGCGACGTGACGCCCCATGCGGACGCTGCCGGTGGCCGAGATCAGAGGAACCCGCTGGTCGTTGATCAGGGGGTCTCCGACCGCATCACGGCCCCCGACGAGGAGGCTCAGTATACCCTCGGGCAGGTTATTGCGCCGCAGCACGGGCCAAACGATCTTCATGACGGCTATCGCCGATAGAGCGGCCTTAGAAGATGGCTTCCAGATGACGGTATCGCCGGCAACCAAAGCAATGAGAGCATTCCACGACCAGACGGCCACCGGAAAATTGAAAGCGGTGATCACCCCGACCGGTCCCAGCGGGTGCCACTGCTCGTAGATCCGGTGGTCGGGCCGTTCGCTGTGCATACTCAAACCGTAAAGCATCCGCGACTGGCCCAGCGCAAAATCGGCAATGTCGATCATCTCCTGGACTTCGCCCTCGCCTTCGGCCCGGATTTTGCCTGTTTCCAGGCTGACCAGGGCTCCCAGTTCCTTCTTGCGCCGCCGCAGGGCTTCGCTGATCTGACGGACAATCTCGCCGCGCCGGGGTGCCGGAACGGTGCGCCAGGTCTTGAAAGCCTTCGCAGCGCTGGAAATGACGGCATTGCAGTCGTCCCTTCCGGCCGAACGGATGGTGCCGATCTGGCGACCGTCGATGGGCGACACGGCGCTGAGTCGCGGCCCGCTGCAGGGCAGCCAGTTTCCGGTACCGGCACCGGCTTGCTCCTCTAATAGGTCAAGTGGTTTCAGGATCGATTCCATAGCCGTCTACCTCAAGAAAAGTTAATTATTTTCAATTCTTTAATAAGATTTATCACAACGAACACTTGAATCCTTGAAACCTCGCATCTTCGACCCCTTTTCCCCTTAAATCGGGAAACAAATCCAGCACTTTTACTTTAGCGTCTCATCACCAAAAGATCAACCCGTGCCCCGGCGGCGAAGAGGAGACGGGTTCAGGGCCGCGTCGACTGCGGCTTGAAGGGTGGCGGCCCGGTTGGAGAAAATCCAGGTGATATGGCGGTTCACTTCTCGGAACAGGCAGTTTACGGAGTCGATAAATCCCGTCCCCAAATTCTGGCCGAGTGCAGTGTGCTTTCCGACCAAGGCATCGGTCACGAAAAGGTAATGGCCGAGAAGACCTCCGTAAGGTTTCGAGGCCGCCAGGCGGCTGATGCCGCCGACATTGGCCTGCGCGATCGGCAGTCGTGCCGCAACCGGTACGACATCGAAAACATCCAGAACTTCCGGCGTCAGCGACATCAGGTGAAAATCGTCAACGGGTGCAAGGCCCGTAAAATGCGCCTGCAGTGCGCGTCGCTGCTCCCCGATGTCCTGAAACCGTTCGTGCTTGAGTTCAACCATCAGGTGCACCCGTCGGCCGAAGGTCTGCACCACCTCTTCGAGGGAAGGAATCAGGGGGCAGGCGCTCTTCAAGACCCGGTAGTCCGTCTGATGAATCCGGATTGTGCGCCCGAACAACCGCCGGGTATCCGGATCGTGAATCACCACCGGCCGCCGGTCGCGGGTCCAGCGCACATCGAACTCGATTCCCCAGACGCCGCCGGCGACGGCTGCCCGAAAAGCGGGAATCGTATTCTCGATGATCTGCCGGTTGTCGTGTTCGCCGCGGTGGGAGATGATCCTACAACCCGCGAGGCGCTCTGCCGCAGGACGGGGCTGCGCATAGAGCCGAAAGAGGGCATCTGCGCTGCGGAGAAAGGCGTTTTCGATCCAAAGCGGTATATTCATAGCGGCTATTTTGCGATTGACCGTTTTTTACGGTTCGGACTATAAGAATAGATATGAAGTCCAGAACCGTCAAACCCGCAAGCTTGTCCCCAAAAAAGCCGACCGGCGTCGATTGGGAAAAGTTGGCAGTGCCGCCGGAGCAGGCCATCGCGAACCTCGCGCCCGGGATGAGCGTTTTCATCGGCACCGGTGTGGCCGAACCCCGCACCCTGATGAAGCATGTGATGGGCACGGAAGCAACCCACCTTCAGGATCTCGAGCTCATTCAGCTGGTCAGCCTCGGGGATGCCATTTCCCTCAAGGCCCTGAGCACTCATCGCTACCGGTTGAAGACGTTTTACTCGGGTTGGGCCGCAAGCGAGGCCATCAATGCCGGACAGGTCGATCTGATTCCGAGCCGGTTTTCGGAAATACCGCGCCTGATCACCTCCGGCCGGATTCAGATCGATGCGGCCTTTATCCAGATCACACCGCCGAATGCGGACGGTTATTGCAGCTTCGGCATGGCGGTCGACGTCGCGCGCCTGGTGCTCGATCGGGCGCGGGTGAAGGTCGGCGAGATCAACCCGCGTGTTCCGGTGACCCTGGGCGACACTCTCGTCCATGTGTCCGAATTCGATCACCTGGTGCGATCCACCGAAGCGCCGATCTATTTTCCCCGCTGGCCCGCTGACGATGTTTTCGACCGGGTGGCGGCCCATGTCGCCGCGGTGATCGAAGACGGCAGCTGCCTCGCCTTTTCGATCGGACCTCTGTATGAGGCCCTCGGCCGGC
>JAQAZR010000071.1:0-8142 GCA_032127235.1 Deltaproteobacteria bacterium | reverse complement strand
TTTTGTTCGAAACGCTGCCGAACAGAAATTCTTCACTGCGTGACAATCCCTGACGACCGACGACGATCGTGCTGTAATCGAGCTGGTCCCTTTCCTCAAGAATGCACTTGGCCATGGAAGGGCAATGTTTCAAAGTCGATCCGTCGAGAAGGACCACATCGTTGTATTGAACCCGGAAAAAGTCGCTGGTGTCGGTGTGGATTTGAACCGGCTGGTCATCCGACATACCGGGAATCCAGTGGGCAACACGTTGACGGATTTCTTCGCGGATTTTATCGCTCAGTGTTTGGGTGCTCATGGTGCAGTCTGTCTGGTCCGTGAAACCCTCGTAGGCGTTTCGACCGACGGCTTGGAAACCCTGTGTTGATAGGTACCAGTCCTTGCCGGTAATATTATTCTATTCATATTTTCTTCTATTCGCCTAATGGATTTCGGCCCAATTCTCTCCCCACGCCAGGTTGACCTTCAGCGGCACCTTGAGTTCCCAGACGCCTTCCATGATCGACCGGATCAGCTCTTTCACCGGTTCGAGCTCATCGGGCGGTACCTCGAACACCAGTTCGTCGTGAACCGACAGGAGCATGGCGGTCTTATGCTGCTTCTCCCGCAGCGCCGCATCGATCCGAATCATCGCGATTTTGATCAAATCGGCGGCCGAGCCTTGAATAGGGGTGTTGACGGCGGTCCGCTCTGCAAACTGACGCACGGTTGCATTGGGGCTCCGGATGTCCGGCAGCAGCCGGATGCGGCCGAGCAGCGTGCTGGTCCGCATGCTGGCACCCGCCTCTTTGATGGTGCGTTGTACAAAATGGCGCACCCCCTCATAACGGGCAAAATAGTTGTCGATGTAGACCTTTGCCATTTTCTGGCTGATGTCAAGCTGCCGCGACAAGCCGAAAGGGCTCATCCCGTAGACGATGCCGAAGTTGATCGCCTTGGCCTGGCGGCGCAGTTCGGGGGTCACCGCATCCGTCGCCACCTGAAACACCTCGGCCGCCGTGCGCGTGTGAATGTCCTCTCCGTCTTTGAAAGCTTGAATCAGACGTTTGTCGTCCGAACAATGCGCCAATAGGCGCAGCTCGACTTGGGAGTAATCGGCCGACAGCAGAGTCCAGCCGGAACACGGGACAAAAGCACGGCGGATTTCGCGCCCCTCTTCCGTGCGAACCGGGATGTTCTGCAGGTTAGGGTCGGAGCTGCTCAATCGCCCGGTTGCGGTGACCGTCTGATTGAAGGAAGTGTGGATGCGCCCGGTCCGTGGATTGATCAACTGAATCAGTGCATCGGCATACGTCGATTTGAGCTTCGAGAGGGTCCGGTGTTCGAGCACCAGGGCCGGAAGTTCATGCAACCGGGCGAGGGTGGTCAGGACGTTGACATCGGTTGAATAGCCGGTCCTCTTTTTGGTCTTCTTCTGCACCGGCAGGTTGAGTTTTTCAAAAAGGATGAATCCCATCTGCTGGGAGGAATTGATGTTGAAAGGCTCTCCAGCCAGCGCGTAAATGGCGTTTTCAAGCTGTTCGAGCCGTTGTTCGAAAGACTTGGACAGCTCCCGCAGCTTGTCCGGATTAACGGTCAGGCCCTTCTTTTCCATGCGCACCAAAACGGGTACCAGCGGCATTTCGATTTTGTGGAACAATTCGGTCAGCCCGATATCGGCAAGCTCGCGTTCCAGCACTTCTTTGGCCATGAAGGTGATGTCGGCGTCTTCACAGGCGTAGGGCACGGCCTTTTCCAGTGACACCTCGGCAAAGCTGGCCATGCCCTTGCCGAGGACCTCGGCAAAAGTGGTTGTCTTGTGATCCAGAAAATCGAGGGCGATCTGATCCAGTTTGTGGGCCCGCTTGGAAGGGTTGATCAGGTAGGAGGCCAGCATGGTGTCGAAAAACACGCCGCCGAGCGCAATGCCGCAACCGGCGAGCACGAGCCAATCATACTTGATGTTCTGGCCGATCTTCTTGATGTCCGGATCTTCCAGCAGCGGCTTCAGGGTCTGCAGGACCACCTCGCGGTCGAGTTGGTTCGATGCGTCCGGACAGGTGTGACCGCAGGGGATATAGTATGCCTGGTCGTTTCGCATGGCAAATGAGAGCCCGACCAACTCGGCTTTCAACGGATCTCGGGAAGTCGTCTCGGTGTCGATGGCAACGGTGCCGGCCTCCTGCACGGCTTTCACCAGTTCCAGAAGTGCGGCTTGATCCAGCACCGCCCGGTAGTCCTTTTTACGGGGTCGTCGGGTCCGCGCAAAGGTTTGCTGCAGTTGATTGAACTCGAGCTGTTGAAACAACCGCGAGAGTTCTGCGGCATCGGGCCCCGCCAACCGGAAGTGATCCGGTTCGAAGGCCACGGGTGCACGCACATCTATTCTGACCAGATCACGACTCAGGAAAGCCTGTTCACGGAATTGGATCAGGTTCTCCTTCTGTTTTTTCTTGGTAAGCTTCTCGATGTTGTCGAACAGGGCCTCCATGTCGCCGTAGGTCCTGATCAACTCCAAAGCGGTCTTCGGTCCGATTCCGGGTACGCCGGGTATGTTGTCGGATGTGTCCCCACTGAGCCCCATGACGTCGATCATCTGAGAGGGTGTCACATCGAATTTTTGGCGCACCACGGCCGTGTCGATGACCTCGTCCTTCATGGGGTCCCAGATGGTGGTGTTGTCGGTGACCAGCTGTACGAAATCTTTGTCGCCGGTCACCATCACCACAGTGTAGCCGGCTGCCTCGACCAGCCGCGCGAGAGTGCCGATCAAATCGTCGGCCTCATAGCCCAGCTTCTCGATGACCGGCAGATTGAACCCCTTTGTGACCTCTTTGATGAACGGAATCTGCATGGCCAGGTCCTCGGGCATCGGCGGACGATTGGCCTTGTAGTTCGGGTACATGTCGTGCCGGAATGTCGGGCCCTTGACATCGAAAAGCATCGCGGCGTAAAGCGGCGAACGGTCCTGCATGAGTTTCAACAGCATGCGGGTAAACCCAAACACGGCGTTTGTGGGCAAGCCTTTGGAGTTCGACAACCCGCGAATGGCGTGATAGGCACGGTGGATATAAGCGCTGCCGTCGATGAGGTAGAGGGTCCGTTTTGGCTGCATGGTTCTGAGATTCCTCCCGGTTTGCGGCTTGCGCCTCGAGTGCGGACCGGCGTCCCCGTGCGAATCGTTTCGCCCGTGAAGGGGCTATTGTCCCGAGGCACTTTCATACCACCCATTATGTCAAACGACAAGGCAGGGGGGCTCCGACGAGCAACTCTCGGTGACAATAAGAAACCGATAGATTAGGCCGGGTGACCGTATTTTAAAGCGCTCAAGCAGTTGACCCCCTTGAAATCCGGTCACCCGGCTCCATGAAAACGGTCAGTTTCGGCAAAAAAAGTTGGGGGAAACCGGAAAATTATGACAAAGTCATCCACCAAAACAAACGCTTACCGGCGGCGCCACGAGAAAGAGTCGGTCTGCCACTGCTGTGGGGCGACCTTTCTCTTCTGCTGGCGATGCCGCTGCGGGTTCCGAATCTGTCAAACGTGCATGCAGGCAAACTTTTGGGGGATGTCGTGCAACGGCATCACGTGGCAGTGCCCGGACTGCGGCGATCAGAACGGCTTTGGAAATCAGTGACCATTCAAAATATCCTCGACCTGAAGCAGGCGTTCGATGTGAAATTCGGCGGCCAGCCTCCGGTTGGCGTACGCCACGAAGGCAACCCCGGCAGCCCTGGCAGCGGCCGCATCCAGTTCGGAGTCCCCGATGAAAACGGCCTGGTCTGGTGTCAGGGCAAAATGGTCGAGAATCTTGTTGAGTTGATCCGGATGCGGTTTGGGGTTGGCAACATCGAGGGCGGTCACCACGAGGTCGAAAGCGTCCTCCAGGCCGTGCCTGCGAAGCACGCGGTTCATGGTGTCCGTGCGGTTGGTTGCAACCGCCGTGTGGTAGCGGGGTTTCAGACGCCGCAGCAGCGGCTTCAAGCCCGGCTCTATTTCCATGAATTGCAGGAAGGGCAGATAGCTCATTTGCTTGCGAAAGTCCCTGGCTTCTGCCAGCTGGGCCACATCCTCAAAAAGGTAGGCCAGGGCCTGGTCGACCGTGTGCATGTGAGTGTAGGCAAACTGCTCCGGTGTCATATCGGGCTTTCCGAAATGACGCAGGATATGATCGTAGTAAGCCGTGTTGGCCGCGACCGTGTCGAACATGACGCCGTCGCAGTCGAAGACCACCGCCTTCACCACTTTGTGACGCACTTCCTTCGGCATCGACGATTTCCGTATCCTTCCGCCGGTAGAAAAAGGATCCCGACCCATGATACCCGGCGGGTCAGTTCTCAATTCGTTTTCGGGACTTCCGCGCCGCTTATCTTGCCGTAGACTTGAATGCTGATCTTGGGTTTGACGCGGCTGTCGGTCACCAGGAATATCGTATCGTAATAGCGGCCCGTTTCCTGTTTCAAGTTTTCCACCGTCAGAAGATAAGCCCCGCCTGGCGCCTGTTTCTCCGAGGTGAGTTCGTAGCGGATGTCGCGCCCGATCTGGGCTTTCGTTTCGAGGATTTTGAACGGATAGCTATTCTCCGGCACGATCCGGACCGTTTCTTTGACGGGTTCACCGACTTTGCCGTAGAGACGAACATTGGTGGGCGTTATGGTCGCAAAATTCTTGACCGATCCGCTGATGTTCAGCAGCATCTCGGGCTTTTTGGGGTCAGTGGTTGTGACCCGGATGGTCTTGCGCAGCGCCTTGCCGCCGTAACCGTTGGTATCGACTTTGATCGTTATCTTTCCCTCGCCGCCGGGAGGGATTTGTCTCGTGTAGGAGACTGCTGTGCACCCTCAGCCGGGTTTGACCTCCTTGATGTCGAGTTCGGCCGTCCCGGTATTTTTCACGACGAAATCATGCTGGATCTCCATCCCGTCAGCCACAGGTTCAAACTGGTACTCGGTTTCGGGATAAACTGCCTCCGGAAAAAGGTCGCGGGTTTTGGTGATTTCGATGCGATCATTTTTCGCCCTGTCCCCCGCCGTTTTCGCCGTCAGGATGGGTTGGGTGCTCCCGAGTCCGGCGTAACCGATCCGGCTGGCGTCAACCCCCTGGGCCACGAGCCAGTTGAAGACGGCCAACGCCCGGTTGCGGGAAAGTTTCATGTCGGTGTCCGCGACACCGGACGCGGCGGCATGACCCTCGACGACGATCCGTAAATTCGGATCCGACTGAAGCTCTTTCAGCAGCGGCTCCAGGGACGGAAGGGACGCCTTTTTCAGAATTGCGGAGCCCTGCCCGAAGGTGATCCCTTCGAGAACGGTTCGCTCCGAAATTTGGCTATCGGCAAAAGTGCCGGCCGGCATCAGGCCGGAAAAAAGACCGAACCAGATGCCGAGGGCAAGGCCAAAGACGGTATATCTCATTGAAAACCTCCTTGAATGTGCAGCGCGATGAATGCTTTGGGGCTCACATCATGAAAAACGGATCGACATCGACAGCCACAGTGACACCGCGCCGGTTGAAAAGCGCCGGATTTTCCGTCATCACCCGCCACACGAACCGGTGAAGCGTCCCGGCTCGCTGGCCTTTGAGCAGGATCTGCCAACGGTATTTGCCGGCGATTCGCGCCAACGCCGCTTCGATCGGCCCCATCACCTCGACCGACTTTCGCAAGACGTCATCCTGTTGCCCCAGACGGCGGCACACCTCCCCGAGCGAACGGGCATGCGTTTCGGTTTGCCGTTTATCGCGACCCGCTATTTTCAGCTGTATTATCCTTGAAAACGGTGGATATTTCAAGGCCCGGCGAAAAACGATTTCCTGCCGGTAAAATTCCCTGAAATCCTGATTTTGAGCGGCCTGGATGCTGAAGTGTTCGGGATTATACGTCTGCAGAATCACCTTGCCGGGCTTATCGCCCCGGCCCGCCCGGCCGGCCACCTGGGCCAGCAACTGAAAAGTTCTTTCACCGGCGCGAAAATCCGGAAAACTCATAGAAAGATCCGCACACAAAATGCCCACCAGCGTGATGAGCGGAAAATCGTGTCCTTTAGCCACCATCTGGGTTCCGATCAGAATATCGATTCGCCGGTGCCGCAAATCTTTCAGTATGCGCACGATCGACCCCCGTTGCGAAGTGGTATCGCGGTCCATCCGGGCCACGCGGGCGGCAGGAAAAAGTTCGGACACGGAAGACTCGACCTTCTCCGTACCCAACCCCAGATTTTTGATGTGAGCCGATCCGCACTTGTCGCACACGGTGGTTGCCGGCCGCATAAATCCGCAATAATGGCATTTGAACGCGTTGGCCTGCCGGTGCAGCGTCAATGAAATATCACAATTTTTGCATTTAATCGATTCGCCGCAGTCCCGGCAGACCGGGAAACTGGCAAAACCGCGTCGGTTCAGAAAAAGCAGCACTTGTTCACCGCGCGTCAGGGATTCCGACATGGCCTGGTGCAGTTCGGCGGTGATAAAGCGTCCGCTGCCGCGCAAGTCTCTGGTTTTTCGCAGATCGACCACAGTGATCTCCGGCAGCGACCGCTCTTCAACACGTTTGCCCAGGGTCAATTCGACATATTTTTTCTGCGAGGCGTTATAGGAAGACTGGATCGAAGGCGTCGCGGATCCCAACAGAACCGCGCCTTTATCCAGCTTGGCCCGCACCACGGCCAGATCGCAGGCGTTGTAGCGCAGGCTGCCTTCCTGTTTGTAAGAGGTGTCATGTTCTTCGTCGACGACAATCAGGCCGATACGCTGGAAAGGGGCAAATACAGCTGAACGGGCGCCAATGGCGATTTGAACCTCCCCGCGACGAATGCGCAGCCACTGATCGTATCGCTGGCCGGCTGTCAGACCGCTGTGCAGCACGGCTACCCGGTCGCCGAAACGGGCCCTGAATCGACGCTCGATCTGGGAAATCAGCGCAATCTCGGGTATGAGAATCAGGACCGGGTACCCCCGGCCGATGACCGCAGCAGCCCGCTGCAGATCAACCTCGGTCTTGCCGCTGCCGGTAACACCGGCCAGTAAAAAGGCCGCGAATCCCTGCCCCAGACAATCGGTCACTTTATTCACGACCGCATGCTGGTCGCTGTTCAGGACCAAAGGGATGTCGGGAGAAACGGCGTCGCCGAAAGGGTCGCGGTAAACCGGTCTGCTCGAGAGGCTCAAATAACCGCTTTCAACCATGGCGTTGATGGTTGTCCGCGTGGTCCGTAAATCGGTCTGCAGGTTTCTGATCGATATGTCACCAACGGCCGTCACGCACTCCCAAATTTTCTTCCGCTGACCGGTCAGCGGGCCCGGGTCGGGTGCAGCCGGCGCCGGGGCAACGAACACCTCGTTCCTGGGTCGAATCCGATCCCCCCTCAGTTCACGACCAATCGACACCCAACCGCGCTTTTGAAGAGCATCGAACAGCGCATATGGCACCCGACTTTTCAAAACCGAACCGATATCTGTCAGGCGTCGGTTCCCGTTTGCGACCAGTTTCAAAACCTGACCTTCGATTTCCGATGTCTTCGTCTGCAATGCCCTTCGCCCGGCATCCGTGATCGACATCGTGGCGAAATCGTAACTGTTCAGTCCACCGGGCAGGGCACACTTGATCACCTCGCCTATGGGATGGATGTAATAATCGGCAATCCAGCGAAAAAAGGGAACCATCGTTTCCGAAAACAGAGTCGTGTCGTCAAGAAGATCCAGAACCGACTTTATTTCTATCTGCTGCGGCGGCCGATGAAATCCGAGCACGTAACCGGTGACGCGGCGGCGCCCGAAGGGAACCAGGACCCGCATGCCGGGGGTCGCCAATCCGATAAGGCCGTCCGGCAGACTGTAGGTGAAGGTTTGATAGACCGGCAGGGCAGCCGCCACTTCGATGGTATCCAACCTGTCGGGCGTTAAGTCCGGCATCTTTCCTCATTTATGGACCTATTGAACAGAATATTTGATAACCATCCCACACTAGAGTATAATATAGGATAAAATTGAATTGGACAGGTTTACGGCAATCATTAGGATAGAGGAGGAATATATGCATAAATTGATCAAACAATCCACGGTTCTTTTAATCGCACTTTCACTGGTTCTTATTCCGCTCGGCAGTCAGGTGCTGGCCCAGGCCGAGGTCGATGAAGCCAACCCCAGCGCCGGCTCCATGACTTATGA
>JAQAZR010000070.1:0-7954 GCA_032127235.1 Deltaproteobacteria bacterium | reverse complement strand
GGTCCCGCTGCGATAATAGGCGTCCGCGGTGATCAACACCCGGCTGCCGGAGTCGACGATTCGGTCCGCGCAGGCCTTACCGGAAAAACCACCGAATACCTGGCTGTGAATGACCCCGAGGCGGGCGCAGGCCAGCATGGTAATCGCCAGTTCCGGTATCATCGGCATGTGGAGGGTCACCCGGTCACCCCGCTTGAGACCGGCGAAATCCCTCAGAAGCGCCGCGAATTCGTTAACGAGGACATACAGTTCCTGATACGTGATGTGCTGGTAGCCCTCTTCAATCGGTTCCGGTACGAAATGAATCGCCGTCTTGTTCTTGTATTCGGCCAGATGACGGTCCACGCAGTTATAACTGGCATTGATCTTTCCGCCTTTGAACCACTTGAAGCACGGCGCATCGCTGGTATCCAGGATCTCGTCCCAGTATTCGTACCAGGTCAGAAGATCGGCGTATTCCTTGAAGCAGTTCGGGAAATTATCCAGGCTGAAGCGGTCATAGATTTTTTCATCGGTCATATTGGCCTGGGCGATGAATTTCGTTGTGGGATAATAGAGTCCTTCTTCCTGCCAATGGACGGCAATCTGAGCTTCTGAAGTTTCGACGATTTCTTTCTCTGCCATAAATCACACTCCTTAGAGCTTGTGGTTGCAATGTTGACGGACGATCATCCGACGGTTTACTTCACACGCCAAACTTTTTGTTCACCTCCCTCCTTTCCTCCGTTCGTTTGTGATAAAGTTCCCCACCAGTGGACTTGCCTTAACTGCCCTGCAAAGGGGCCCTGATCGTCTCAGATCCTGTTGATCCAGGCCGGGCGTTTGGCCCTCTGCGCAGCTTCCCTTCATTTTTTTAGATTGGCGGGCCGACAGCATCAGTTTCTCCTTTTGCTGGAATTGTCGGTCGCAACCGTTTTGGTGATACCCTGGCGGAAGATTTCAAATGCCGCCTCGAGCGTCGGCTTCAGGTAATCCTTGTCCTGGTTGATGATCCGTTTGCTTTCCTCCCAAAGGACGATCCCGGAAAACATCGCCCACAGAATGTCGGCCAGCGCCACCGGGTGTTGGTCGATAAAGGCCCCCTTGCGGATACCCTCTTCGAAAATCTCGGCCATCGTGCCCAGTGAACTCTTGGAAAGCTGCTTGATTTCCTCCATCAGCTCCGGGGACAGGCTCTTGAGGGTTTCGCTCGACTGGAGGTGGAACATATTGATCAAAATAAGCGGATCGAATGCATACACGTCATAAAGTGCCTGCTTCAACGATGAGATACGATCGTCGTGGTCGCTGTAGGATTCGTTCTTGACGTGTTCGAGACGGATGTTGAGGTGTTTGAGAATACGCAGGGACAGCGAGGCGTAAAGTTCGTCCTTGTTTTTGAAATAGATGTAGATGGTCCCGGGACTGAGCTCCGCTTCCTTGGCGATGTCCTCCATCGTGGCCTTGTTGAAACCTTTGGCGGAAAAAACCCTTTTGGCGGCCACGATGATCTGCTGACGCCGTCTTTCGCGTTCCCGTTCTTTCCGCTCTTGGATGCCCATTATTTTTATGAATCCAATTTAGTCGTTACAAGTGTTTATAAACGATAGGTTTTATTTGTCAAGAAAAAATTGATCAGAATCTTGTTTTTTATGCTGTTTTATTTGCCCAATTCATTTATCAAATGATCATATAAATTCAGAATCTTACAAGAGACCGATCTTCCGGCTGCCAATGCTGCAGCGTAAAGATCTGGCTATTCAAAAAAGTTTTTTGTCCGATTCTGGAGATGCTTTAAAAAAAATAACGCAAAATTGGTCTTGCCAGACAGGAGTCGAATGCATTATGAAGGATTGGCCGCAAAACGTCAGGCTTTGGGTCAAGACGGATTTGCGGCCTTTTGCTGAAAGCACACCGCCGGCAAGCCTGCTGTCATGGATCCGGTCGCGGGCGGAATCATCGTAACGACTGCAGGATGATTAAATGTATAATACAGCCATAAAGTTCGGAACGTATCCGAGGAATGTGAAGAGAGGTATCGTCTGCCTGACGCTGGGGTGGATCGTACACCTTGTATACTATTTCAAGTTTTTTACCGGCGAAGCGTTGGTTCGCAACGACTACCTGATGGCGGTGATCGGAATCGCGATCTGTTTTTTCGTAGCAAGCATCAACACCTGGGCCCGGGCGCTGAGCTTTTTTTTCAATATCGGCATAATGGTCATCTACCTGTCGCTGCTGGTGTTCCAAAAAGCTGATTTCGGGCTGCAGGTGATGACGGCCATTGTGATCGCCCTCTTCGCCTTGGCCACCTATTATTTACTGCGCAAAGACACAGCCGAGTTTTTCAGGAGTTTCAATGCCGACAAGACGCAAGGCAGTGAAAAGAAGATATAGATCGGTCCCTTCAAACAGCGTCGATCGACAAAACGTCCACCCATAACGAATACCAGAGAGCTGACACGACCATGCCCCTGTCTTCAAAAGAGATCCAGTGTCCATGCGGCCACGTCATAACGCTGCAATCGAAAAAACTGAGATGTATCAAGTGCGGGAAGTTTGTGTTTTACGACGAGAAGGAAAAACGACGGCACACCACCAACCAGTTCTATGTGGTCGCCATGCTGGCCCTGGCTATCGGGATCATCGCCTATCTCTTCGTCGAAATGATCGTCGAGCCGCTTTTTGGATAAGGGGAAGGCAAGAAAAATTGCGGTTATTTTTCAAAGAAGGCTTTTAACGTTTGGCTGCGGAGCAGGTTTTCGATCTGCAGACTTCTGTCGCGGAGCTGGTCGAGGCGGTCGAAGGTAATTGCAAGGGTGTAAGTGGTGCCTTCGAAATTGCCGGGTGGGATCAACGCCACGCCGGGGCCGAGATTCAGATGTCGAACCAGATCCTGGAAACGTGCCGTCGCGGCGCTCATCACCGGATAGCGGCGTCGCCGCAGCATAGACCGCAGCTGCCCCGCCTTTTGTGACCGTTCGAGATCCGGTGCCGACATCAGGTTCAGGAGCGCGGGTTCGGTCAAGAGTTCGGCCAGCGTTATCCCTTCGCGCCGGGCGATTTCGGTCAGCAGAGACAGCAACTCCCGTTGCCGGTTCAATCCTAGCTTTAGATCGGCGAAGAGGCGCCCCGTGGATTCGGCCGTCGTGCTGTCGAGCCGCTTCAGCTCGAGCGCGATGGCCCGTGATAGCTCGCCTGCCGCCAGTCGGGTTTGGAGCCCGGCCGGCAGCGTCGCCAGCGACAGGATCTTTCGCATCAGAGATGGATTGTCGGGCAGCACCAGCCCGGCCGCCTGACGGCTCAGTTCCATTTCATCCACGGCAACTCCGGCGAGCAGGTTCAGTGCGCGTGCGGTTTCGATCAGATCGAGCGGCCGCTGGAATGAATTGTCGGCGATGGCCAGCCGGACGCAGGTGCAATCGTCAATATCTGTCGGCAGCACCCGCGCCCGGATGTCGTGTCGTCCCAGAAGACGGCAGGCGTCGATACGACGGAATCCGGCCACGATTTGATACCCGCCGGCCTTCTGGCGCAGAATCGGCGGATCGAGCACACCGAGAGCGGCAATCGAGTTTTTCAGCTTGTCGATTGCATCAGATGTGGTGATGCGGTAATGCGTGTCCCTGAGGTGGAGACTTTCAAGGGAAAGAGACTGCTCGTTAAAACGCATGCCGAACGCCGGTTAGTTGGTCGAGGGCTTCAAGGTATTTTCGGCGGGTATCCCGGACGACCGATTCGGGTAAAGCGGGCGCCGGCGGCTGTTTGTCCCAGTTGATCGACACCAGGTAGTCGCGCAGGTACTGTTTGTCATAGCTTTTCTGCGCGCCGCCGGGAGCATAGGTGGCGCGCGGCCAGAAGCGCGAGGAATCCGGTGTCAGGACCTCGTCGATGAGGACGAGGTCATCCCCGCAGTAACCGAACTCGAATTTGGTATCCGCGATGATGATGCCTTTCTGTTCGGCCAGAGCCGCCCCCCGACGGTAAATGTCGAGGCTCAATTCCTTCACCTTCGCGGCCGCTTCGGCACCGATTCTGCGAACCACTTCGCCGTAGTCGATGTTGATGTCGTGCTGCCCGATCTCCTCTTTGGTGGAAGGCGTGAAAATCGGTTGCGGCAGTTTGTCCGATTCCTTGAGGCCGTCGGGCAGGCGGATGCCGCAGATGGTGCCGTTTTTCCGGTACGACGCCCATCCCGAGCCGGAAATATAGCCGCGCACGACACATTCGATCGGCAGCGGCCGGGCCTTTTTCACCAGCATGCTTCTGTCCTGCAGCTCGGCTGCATGCGGCCGGCACGCCTCCGGATAATCCGCCACCATGCCGCTCACGACGTGATTGCCGACCAGGGGTTCCATTTTCCGAAACCAGAAGAGTGACAGGCGGTTGAGAATCTTGCCCTTGTCGGGAATCGGATTGGGCATCACCACGTCAAAAGCCGAGATGCGATCGGTGGCGATCATCAGGAGATGGTCCCCGAGGTCGTAAACGTCGCGCACCTTTCCTCTTTTCAATAGGTCGAGACCCGGAAAACTAGTTTCAACGACCGGTGTTCCCATATGGGCACCTGCTTTCGTTAATTCGATTGATTTACACAAGGGTAGTGAGATAAAAACAAGCCGGATGACCGCAATTTACGCCGCCGGCCCGTGCTGTTGCCGGAAGGCCTTGATGAATTTTTTCAAAATCTCGAGGGCGGCCTCATCCGGTTCGAGCAGCTCGATGCCGAGTTCATACTTTCCGTCCTTGTTTTTCCTGGCGTGCACCACGTGGCCTTTAATATCGACGACATCGTCTTCAAGCCCCACGGACAACATCAGATGGCGGCCGACCTCGACCGGCAGGTGGGTTTCGAGGCGAATGCCGGCTTCGGAAACGTCCAGGGTCCGGCCCATGGTCTGACGGTCGGCGTCGCCCTCACCGTCGACCAGCACGTAGGACAGGTTCAGAGAATTGATTCGGATAAATTTTCTTTTGTCATTGGTTGTCATTTTTGCACTTTTCCGATCGGCCGGTTACTGCGCCTTTGACGTCTTTGCGAGATGCAGGTTTTTATGGTTTTCACAGGCAATCATGGTGGTGACCGAAATGCATGTTGCCAGGTTCTCGATAATGTGGCGAAACGAGTTGGGCAGGCCTTCGTACTCCGCCACCAAGTCGGATACGTCCAGCGGCGATAATTTGAGGTCGGTAGATGCGAAAACCGATGCGGCATGGGGTTCGTGGCCCATTTTGAGAAAGGGTATGTGGCCGAAGAAATCGCCCTTCGAGAGTTCGATCAACGGCACTATGCCCTCTTCGGTTTTGCGCCCGATCGCCGCCTTACCTTTGGTGATCGTGAAGACCCGCTGTTCGTTCTGGCCTTGCTCGATCACCGGTCGCTTGTCGCGCAGAAAGCGACCGGCTTTGTCCTGGTCGGCATAAATCCGGGCCAGGTTGTCGGTGACCTGATTCAGGCGTTTGTCGAGACTCTTGACGACCTCGCGCAGTTCCTGGCTCATGGCGGCGTATTCGTTGGCCAGCAGGTGCGAATCGAGCATCCCCAGTTGAACACGGCTCATCGCTTTGGCCGTCGTCCTGCGAACACTGCTTTCCGTTAAAAAAGATGAAATACTGCCGACATAGGCGCCGTCACTGAGACGCAGGATCTTCAGGGGTCCCGCATCCGTCTGCTTGGATATCTCCACGATCCCTTCCAGCACGACCCACATCCAGTTCCCGTAGTTGCCCTCGATGACGATTTCGTCCCCTTCGTAGAACTCTTCTTCGTCCACTACGTACATGTAATCGACAAACGGCCCCTTGATCAACGGCAAACCTCTTTCGCCGCCTGCATCGCCGGAATCTTCTTTGTAGGAAACGGGACCGAGTACAGGGATCTTGCCGTCATCCACCATGCGCGAACCGTCAAGGATTATTTCCATGCGGTTCTTGTTGATGACGTTTTCGTGTCCGACCGGCTCCTGACTGAAGGAAAACTCGCCTTCCGTCCAGCCGAACAACGAAAAAAGGGCTTCCAGGCCGGCAAGATCGCCGTTTACGGCGTCGACCGGGTCTCCTTTCGCTATGTAAATCATACCAGGAGACGGTGCATACTTGCTCATGATGCGAAGCACACCGGTTCCGCCGTTGTTACCAATGATCTGCACTATCTCGCCCAGGCTGAGAAAAGCCAGACTTCCTGAGAATGCAAGGCCGTTGCTCATGGGTCCGAATCAATCGTTCCAGCTCAATTCCTTCTTCAAGGAAAGCAGCGTCAATTTGAGGCAGTTTTGCAGGGTCTTGCCGACCCCTTCCCCTTTGATGGCACTGGCTTGAAACGTGGGAACTTTCAACTGGCGGTTCAGTTCATGCTCCATCTGCTCGATCGGCATTAAAGGTATCCCCTCTCTGGCGAGATCTCTTTTGTTGAACTGCATGACCAGTGGTACCTTGAGGATATTCAACCCGTAATCTTTCAGGTTCTGGTGGAGGTCCTTGAGGGACAGCATGTTCTTTTCACGCCGGACTTCCAGTGAGTCCGCCACGAAAACCAGTCCGTCGACGCCCCTGAGAACAAGCTTGCGGGTCGAGGTGTACTGCACCTGCCCCGGCACGGTGTAGAGGTGAACGCGCACGTCGCAGCCTCGCAACTTTCCGAGTTCCATGGGCAGAAAGTCGAAAAAGAGCGTCCGGTCACCGTCGGTGTTGATCGAAACCATCTCGCCCGACACTTGTTTTTTGTAAGCCTTGAAGATGTAATCGAGATTCGTGGTCTTGCCGCAACGCCCCGGTCCGTAATAGACGATTTTGCACTCGATTTCCCGCTTCTTTAAATTGACGATGGCCATTGACGAGACTCCAGGCATGTTCGGAAGTGATGATTGATTTAAACCTTATAATCATAGCCTGCTTTGAGGGTTTGTGTCAATATAGAGAAGAATATAAATATGTTGACATTAAGTATGATTGTGCTAATGATTTCAAATTCATGCCATCACCCAATCTCTTTATCCCTTTTAATGAAGCTTCCCGTTTGTAACCCTAAACTTTTTGAAAGGAGTGCGTCATGGACAAGAAAGTGACCGTCGTCGGCGCCGGCAATGTCGGTGCCACAGCCGCCCAACGGTTGGCCGAAAAAGAGCTGTGCGATGTGGTGTTGGTGGATATCATCGAGGGAGTTCCTCAGGGCAAGTCCCTGGATCTGACAGAGGCCGCCCCCATCGAAAAACACGACGCCCACCTGACCGGCGCCAACACTTACGACGCCACGGCCGGCTCGAATATCATCATCATTACCGCAGGCATTCCGCGCAAACCGGGAATGAGCCGCGACGATTTGCTCGGCACCAACGCCGGCATAATGAAAAAGGTGACGGAACAAGTTGCCAAGCTGTCGCCGGATGCGGTTATTATCATCGTCAGCAATCCGTTGGATGCGATGTGCCACGTTGCCTTCGACGCCAGCGGCTTTCCGAAAGAGCGCGTCCTGGGCATGGCCGGCGTGCTCGACTCGGCACGCTTCCGGGCCTTCATCGCCATGGAACTCAATGTTTCGGTTGAAAACACCCACGCCTTTGTGCTGGGCGGACACGGCGACACCATGGTTCCGCTGCCGCGCTATTCGACCGTGGCCGGCATTCCCATCACCGAACTGCTGCCGCAGGACCGCATCGACGCCATTGTCGAGCGCACCCGGACCGGCGGAGCCGAAATCGTCAGCCTCCTCAAAACCGGCAGCGCCTATTACGCGCCTGCCTCGGCAGCCGTGGAAATGGCGGAGTCGATCCTGAAGGACAAAAAGAAAATTCTGCCCTGTGCGGCCTTGCTGCAAGGCGAATACGGCATCGAAGACCTTTTTATCGGAGTTCCGGTGAAACTGGGGGCCGCCGGTATCGAAGAGGTCATTCAGATTAAGCTGACCGAGGACGAACAGGCCGCGCTGAACCGTTCGGCCGCTGCGGTCCAGGAGTTGAAGGAGGCAATGAAGAAATTG
>JAQAZR010000069.1:0-5804 GCA_032127235.1 Deltaproteobacteria bacterium | reverse complement strand
GGCTACGATTGCCTGTTTTTTCAGGCGTTCAAACGCCGCCTGGGCCTCTGCCGGCTGGTCGAGCTCCAGACGGGTGCGCCCCAGGAAAAACAGTGCTTCCGGTTCCTGGGGATCGAGGCTGAGCGCACTCGCAAGCGTCGTGAGCGCCTCTTGGTAGCGACTGCCCAGAAAATAAACCCGGCCCAATCCGGCTAGTATTATCGGGTTGAAGGCGTCGGTTTCGAGCGCTTTCTTGAGTGCGGCAACCGCTTGCTCGTTTTTACCGGCCCTGGCGAGCGCCAGCCCGTATCCGTAGTAGGTTATCGCATCTGCGGTTTCGCTTCTCAGTGCGGTTTCAAATCTGTTCAGGGCGACTTTTTCGTCGCCGTAAAGGGCCAGGAGTCGTGCATGAACCAGTCGAAAAGCTTCTGTATTAACCGGCTGGATTGTTTTATTATCTTTCTTTCTGCTGGCGAGATAGGTATCGATGTACGCCAATCGATCTTCCACAGCCGGGTGGGTCATCAAATAGTTGGGGACTTGATCGGAGCCGTACCAAGTCTTTGCGCGAATTTTGTTCAGAACGGAAAGCAATCCCTCCCCCGTGTACCCCGCTTCGGTCAAATACACCATGCCGACCTGGTCGGCCTGAATTTCGTTCTCCCGGCTGAACGCCAGTGATGCGGATTGGCTGGCAGCCATCGATCCCATCGTCAGGGCGCCGGCCGCCTGGCCGCCGCCCGCAGCTCCGAGCAATATCCCGGCAGCGACCCCTGCCAAAGTGGCGATGCTGATCAGCTTGGAACGCTCGATTTTCTGGGAGATATGTCGGCAGGTGACATGGGAAATTTCATGCGCCAGAATTCCCGCCAGTTCATCTTCATTGTCCATTGCCTCTATCAGTCCGGAGTAGACAAAAACATGGCCGGCCGGCGTGGCGAACGCGTTGTAGACATCTTGTTTGACCACATAGAAATGGTAGGGAAATGGCTGTGGCGGTACTTTGGCCAGGATTTTTTGTCCCACCGAATTGACATACTCGACGATGATCGGGTCATCGATGATTTCCAGCTGTAGCGTGACATACCTGAGAAATTCACGGGCCAGATCTTCCTCTTCCTTGATGGTGATGCCCGTTGCGGCCGGGGGGCCCAGAAGGCCCGATAGAAAGGCAAACGCTATCAGTCCGGCGATATTTTTTTTAATTGCGTACATACGTCCTCATCTCGCTTTCTGAAAATGGACCCGCTCTCGGATTGCAGCGTGTCTTTTGGGGCGATCATGACACATTTTTAAAACCTTTTCAAACTGCTTGCAGTATGTTAGGTTCTCGGCCATGGCGCATATTCTCTGCATAGCCAACCAAAAAGGCGGGGTCGGCAAAACGACGACGGCGGTCAATCTCTCGGCCGCCCTGGCAGTGTCGGAAAAAGAGGTCCTGCTGGTGGATTGCGACCCGCAGGGCAATGCCACCTCGGGCGTCGGCCTGGACAAGCATCGCATCACGAAAACCCTCTACCATGGTCTGCTCGGGACCGCTACGGCGCATGAGCTTGTTTTAAACAGTGACATCGAGACCCTGAAGATCATTCCGGCCAACGTGGAACTGATCGGGTTCGAAGTGGAGATGATGTCCAATCCTGATCGGGAAACGGCCCTTAAGAACCTCGTCTCCGCAGTCGCCACTGATTTCGACTATGTCATTCTAGACTGCCCGCCCTCCCTCAGTTTACTGACGGTCAATGCCCTGACCGCCGCGGATACCCTGCTGATACCGCTTCAGTGTGAATTCTATGCTCTGGAAGGCCTGGGCCAGCTTCTGCAGACCGTCAAACGGATCAAACAGCACTTGAACCCGCACCTGGTTATAGCAGGCATCCTATTGACCATGTTCGACCGTCGGACGAACCTCTCCTATCAGGTGGCCGAAGATGCCGAAAAATATTTTAAAAATCTGGTCTATAAAACCATCATACCGCGCAATATCCGATTGAGTGAGGCCCCCAGCTTCGGCCAGCCGATTTTGCTCTACGATGCCACCTCGACCGGAGCGCGCAGCTATTTCGACCTGGCCCGGGAGATCATGGCCGCCCATGTCACTGATTCGGCCCGCCTTTAAACCCATCAGGAATGACGACCACAAATGCCCAGAGAAAACACAACCAGACACAACGCCGACCCTAAAAAACGTAAAAAACTGGCCCTCGGTCGCGGCCTGGATGCGCTGATTCCCGATTTCGAGCCGGAGGAGGACACCTCGCGGGAATATTTTCTTTGCGACGTCGATCTGATCCGGCCGAACCGCTACCAGCCGCGTCAGCATTTTCCCGACGATGACCTCGAGGAACTCGGCAACTCGATCAAGGCGCAGGGCATCATTCAGCCTCTGCTGGTGCGCCGGATAGACCACGGTTATGAACTCGTGGCCGGAGAGCGGCGCCTGCGGGCCGCCCGAAAAGTCGGTTTGACAAAGGTTCCGGTTGTTCACAGGGATGTCTCCGACGCCGAATTGCTGGAAATGTCGATCGTCGAAAACATTCAACGCGAAGACTTCAATCCAATTGAAGAGGCCGAAGCCTACCACCGCTTGATAACGGAATTCAAACTGACCCAGGACCAGGCCGCCGAACGGGTCGGCAAAAGTCGCTCCGCGATAGCCAATTTTTTACGTCTCCGAAATCTGCCGCAACAAATCAAGGACAGCATCGTCGACGGCTCTCTGAGTATGGGTCATGCCCGAGCCCTTTTGGGTGTCGACAAGAAAGCCGCTCAGATCGATATCTGGCGCAAAGTGGTGTCGAGGGGCCTCTCGGTTCGTGAAACCGAAAACCTCGTGCGGCAGCTCAGAGTCGAAAGAACGCCGCACCGGTCGCCGCCCTCCTCTTCCGAAGATGTGTATTTTTCCGATGTCACGGCCGATCTGTCACGTCACTTTGGCACGAAGGTTAACATAAAACGCCGCGGTAAAGTCGGCAAGCTCGAAATCGAATTTTACAGCGATGACGATCTCGACCGATTGCTCCGTCAATTGAAGGGATAGCGGCCGGGTTTTGCCGGGTCTTGAGAAATTTTTTGACAGACGCGATACGATGGCACTGCACATAATCGTCGATGGGTACAATCTCATTCGCAACTCAGCCGCGCTCAATATGCTGGACCGCCAGGATATCCAACTCGGCCGCGAGGCACTGGTGGACATGCTGGCCGCCTACAAGAAAGTCAAACATCACAAGATCACGGTTGTCTTCGACGGGACCGGTGCACCCGTCTATCCCCAGACGCCCGATCGTGTTAAGGGAATCACGGTGAGGTTCTCGCGTGCCGGGGAGACGGCCGATGACGTGATCAAGCGCATGGCGGCCCACGACCGGGAGAAAGCGCTGATCGTCAGCTCCGACCGGGAAATTGTTACGGCTGCCGCAGCCGGTCGTGCCGCGACGATCAGTACCGCAGAATTCGAGCAAAGGCTTTTCATGGCCGGAGCCGACGGCAGCGGTGGTTCTCCAGAGGACGATGTCGTCGACAGTCGACCTTTGACCACCCAAAAAAAAGGGCCCCGACGACGGGCACCCAAAAGCCGGCGCCGTAACCGGAAGCGAATCGGTAAACTCTAACCGCGGATAAGCACGAATGAAGAAAATAGGTGTCATTGATGGACAGGGCGGCGGCATCGGAAGCGCGATTATTAAAAAAATAAAGGAATTGTATGGTGAAACCGTAGAAGTCGTCGCTCTCGGCACCAACGCGATCGCCACCGCCCAGATGCTGAAAGCCGGGGCCAATCGCGGCGCTTCCGGAGAAAACGCGATCGTACAGACCACTAAAAGTGTCGACGTTATTCTCGGTCCCCTCGGCATCGTTATCGCCCATGCGATGATGGGAGAGGTCACGCCCGGCATCGCCGAAGGGGTGGCCGGAAGTCCGGCCGCTAAATTCTTGCTGCCGCTGACCCAGGAAAAAGTGACCATCGTCGGTGTCGCCCGCCTACCACTGCCGCACCTGATCGAAGAATTGATCGATATGTATCTGCACAGTTTCATCACCTGATCGGATATCACCAACTCGATGAAGATCTTGATCGCAAAGACCGCCGGTTTTTGTATGGGGGTTCGCCGTGCCGTCGAAATGGTCATGGATACCTCCGGTGAACAGCAGGGCCCCATTTACACATTCGGCCCTCTGATCCACAATGCCCAGGTCCTCGATTTGCTCCAAGGCAAGGGTATCTCGATTTTGACTGAGATTCCCGACCGCGGCACCGGCACCGTTTTGATCCGGGCGCACGGCGTCCCGCCCAAGACCAAGCTGCAGTTGAAAAAAGCCGGCTTCTCCGTCATCGATGCCACCTGTCCAAGGGTGATCAAGGTTCAGAGCATCATCGGCAGACATGCCAAAAAGGGATATGCTTCGATTATCATCGGCGACAAGGACCATCCCGAGGTAACCGGTCTGCTGGGGTATGCCGGTCAAAACGGTCACGTCGTCGGGAGTTTCGAGGAACTGGATTCGCTGCCGCATTTCAACCAGGCCATCGTTGTTGCCCAAACCACACAGAATACCCAGTTTTTCGAGGCCGTAAAAAATTGGGTCCATGAGAAGCATCCGACATATAAAATATTCGATACGATCTGCGATTCGACCGAGCGCCGCCAGGATGAGGTCAAGCGCCTGTCCACGGAAGTCGATGCGATTATCGTCGTCGGAGGGCGCAACAGCGGCAACACCCAACGGCTGGCTGAAATTGCCGGATCATCGGGCAAACCCACCTACCACGTCGAAACCGAAGAGGATCTCGACGCACTGGATCTCAAGGAACTCAATGCCTTTGAGCTCATCGGAATCACCGCCGGGGCGTCGACGCCCAATTGGATCATCAAGCGGGTTTACAAGGCGCTGGAAGCCCTGCGATACAAAAGGGCCCGTGGATGGCGACGGGGTTTCTTTGTCCTGCAACGCACGCTGCTCCTCACCAATGTTTACGTTTCCGTCGGAGCGGGGTGCCTGTGCTATGCCTGCACCCGGTTGCTCGGTATCCGACCCGCCCTGCCCTTCGTCGCCATCGCCGTTCTATATGTGCAGTCCATGCACATTCTCAACCATTTGACCGGTCGGCAATCCGATCAGTACAACGATCCAGACCGCGCATCGTTCTATGTTCGGCACAGGTTTTTTCTCTCTCTGCTGGCCGTTGTCGCCGGCGGAGCCGGCCTGCAGTTGGCGTATACGCTGGGGATTCAACCTTTTCTGATCCTGCTGCTGATGAGCCTTCTCGGTCTCACCTACAATCTGCAGGTCATACCGCAGGGACTGACCGCGGGCCACTACCGCCGGTTGCGGGACGTGCCCGGATCCAAAACTCTTCTGATTGCCGTGGCTTGGGGTGTGGTGACGTCGCTTCTCCCCTCTCTGTTCAATTCGAATCTGCCGAAACTGGAAATGGCTCTCGTCTTCCTGTGGTCGACCGGTCTGGTGTTCGTCCGGACCGCATTTTTCGATACCCTGGATATGCAGGGAGACCGCATCGTGGGCAAGGAAACAATTCCGATTCTGTTGGGCGAGAAGCGATCTCTGAGACTGCTGAAATCGATTCTGTTGATTCTTCTGGTCGTTCTACCGGTCGCCGCTCTTGCAGCTCTTGTTCCCAGCCTGGGCTATGCCCTCTGTGCCTGCCCGCTGTTCATCGCCGGAGTACTTCTGGCCTACGAACGCGGCGTCATGATCCCGGGCATCCGGCTGGAATTTCTGTTGGAAACGAACTTCATCATTGCCGGTATCATTACTTTGGCCTGGGCCGGTTTGGTCCCGCCGTAGGCGGGATTGAGCCC
>JAQAZR010000068.1:0-2932 GCA_032127235.1 Deltaproteobacteria bacterium | reverse complement strand
CCGCCACGGGGTGTTGGGCGGCTTACTACCTGGTCCACTCCATGATTGCTCAGAAAGAAAAGTTTGTCGAGGCCGATCGCCAGGCGGCCCACAATATGGTCAAGGCGTCAGCCACGGCCAGAGTAGAGAGGATCATCTATCTGGGCGGTTTGGCCGAAGCAAAGCAGGGCGCTCTGAGCAAGCACCTTCTGTCGCGCATCGAGGTTGCAAAGATTCTCCAATCGGGTCCGGTGCCGACAACTGATTTGCGGGCGCCGATGATATTGGGGTCCGGCAGTGCATCGTTCGAAATTCTGAGGTATCTCGTGGAGCACCTGCCCGTGATGATAACGCCGCGGTGGGTTCAGTCTCTCAATCAGCCTATAGCCATTCGAAATGTCATCGGCTACCTGGTCGGATGTCTCTCCCACGACGAAACGACCGGGCAGACGTACGACATCGGCGGCCCGGACGTCCTCACCTACCGCAATCTCCTGGACATCTATGCGCAGGAGGCGGGACTCCGAAAACGTCTCGTCCTGCCGGTGCCGGTGCTGACACCGACTCTGAGCGCTTACTGGATCAATTTCATCAGCCCCGTGCCGACCTCGATCGCCCTGCCGTTGACTGAGGGGCTGACCAGCGAGGCCGTCTGCACCGAGAATCGAATTCGATCCATCATCCCTCAAGAACTGCTCAGCTGCCGTGATGCGATACGCACGGCGCTGGACAAAGTGAAGCAGGAACAGATCGACACCTGCTGGATGGATGCCGGCACGATGCTTGAACCCGAATGGGCCCATTGCGGAGATGCACAGTGGGCCGGCGGTACGATATTGAGCTGCGGTTATCGGGTGCGCATCCGGGCAGCGGCTGAAGAAATCTGGGGGCCGATCAGCAGAATCGGCGGAAGAACCGGGTGGTACCATTTGGACATTCTCTGGCGCCTGCGCGGCCTCATCGATCGCCTCGTCGGTGGCGTCGGTTTGCGAAGGGGGCGGCGCCACCCATCCGAACTGATGGTGGGCGATGCATTGGATTTCTGGCGGGTCCTGAAAGTCGACCCACCGCAGCAGTTGTTGCTTCTGGCCGAAATGAAAACACCGGGTGAAGCTCTGCTGGAGTTCCGGTTGACGCCGATAGGGGATAAACAAACGGAGCTGCAGATGCTGTCGCGGTTTTTACCGCAGGGGTTGGGGGGTATTCTGTACTGGTATTTTCTGTATCCGTTTCATGAATGGGTTTTTTACGGCATGCTCAAATCGATTGCCCAATCTATCAACAGACCGTTTGCCAACAGCCCCGAACGATTTACCCCCCGGCTGGCAGCCTCTTGCGCACTGCCGCCCACTCTGGCGGGAAAGTCTCCCGGTGATGCCGCCCGGAGATAACGTCTCTGAGATGTAAACGACATGCCGCGTCAAAAAATTCTCCGTCTGGTCCTTGGCGATCAGCTGGATGAAAATCACTCCTGGTTTAAGAAAGTCGATCGGGATGTCACCTACGTCCTGATGGAAATCCGTCAGGAAACAGACTATGTCAAACACCACATTCAAAAGGTGGCGGCCTTTTTTGCGGCCATGCGTGCCTTTGCGCAAAGGCTCAGCCGGCGCGGGCATCGGGTCGTTTATGTGAAGCTCGACGATCGGGAAAATCGCCAAACCATCGACAAAAATGTTATTGACCTCATTGAGAAGAAAAACTTTACACGGTTCGACTATCTTCTGCCCGACGAGTACCGGCTGGATGTCCAGCTGCAGAAACTGGTTGAAGTACTTCCGGTGCCTGTCCAGGCGGTCGACACGGAACATTTCTTGACCGAACGACATGAATTGAAGGATTTTTTTGACGGTAAGAAACGCTACCTGATGGAATCGTTCTACCGCCGGATGCGAAAGCGTCACAACATCATGATGGATAAGGACAAACCCGCAGGGGGGCGGTGGAACTACGACCAGAAAAACCGCCAGGCATATGACAACCGATTGCCGATTCCTCAGCCCTTGTTGTTCAAAAATGATGTCGCCGATATCTGCCGAACGATCCAGCGGTCAGGGGTAAAAACATTTGGCCAGGTTGAGCCCGAAAGCCTCATCTGGCCCATTACCCGCGCCCAGTCACTCGACCTGCTCGAGGCTTTTGTCAAAGATGGTCTCCCGGCCTTCGGCACCTATGAGGATGCCATGACCGTCGAGAACTGGCATTTGTTTCACTCGCGGCTGTCGTTTGCCCTGAATTCGAAAATGCTGCGCCCGCTCGAGGTCATCGAGGCGTCTATTCGTGCCTGGGAGGATGGTAAGTCCAAAATCGAGATTCAACAGATCGAAGGATTTGTTCGCCAGGTTCTCGGCTGGCGCGAATTCATGCGCGGGGTGTACTGGGCGCAGATGCCGGGTCTGGACACGATGAATTATTTCGAGCACACGGCGGATCTGCCCGACTTTTACTGGACCGGAGAAACCCGCATGACGTGCCTGCAGGCGGCTGTCGGCCAATCACTCGAGCACGCCTATGCCCATCACATCCAGCGTTTGATGGTGACCGGAAATTTCGCTTTGCTGGCGGGGGTCGATCCGGATGAGGTCGACCAGTGGTATCTGGGCGTGTACATCGATGCCGTTCAGTGGGTGGAGCTTCCCAACACCCGGGCCATGAGCCAATATGCCGATGGCGGCCTTGTCGCTACCAAGCCCTATATTTCGTCGGCTAAATACATCCACAACATGAGCAATTATTGTGAGGCGTGCAAATACGACTGGAAAAAACGCCACGGAGACAGGGCCTGCCCCTTCAATAGCTTTTACTGGGCATTTTTCGACCGGCACCGCTGTCGACTCCAGAAAAATCCGCGGGTGGCAATGATGTACCGGACATGGGACCGTATGCAGGAAAAGGAGAAAAAGCAGGTGCTGAAGCAAGCGGACGTCTACCGTAAGGATGTCAACCTTCTTTA
>JAQAZR010000067.1:0-12568 GCA_032127235.1 Deltaproteobacteria bacterium | reverse complement strand
CTAAAGGGAACAAGATCGCTCTCGGATGTGTGAAAGAGAATTCCGGCAATCCGATCGGAATTTATGGCGTTTTCGAGCGATCGGTTGAGATGTCGGAAGAACGGCCGGTAGCTCCTGGGAATGTTGACAACCGTGTACCGGGTGAAAATCTGAAGGCGATTGCTGTAAAGCTCGGAACCGGTTGTCTTCTCAACGAGCCAAATGGGCTGGGCCAGATATGCGGCAACCTTTGTCTCGGCGACGGGCGCCGGTTCGCGCAGTGGCAGCCTCGCTTCGACGACTACCGGCCGCCGCGGCGCCAAGGCCGTCATAACCGGTTGCGGATAAATAATCGGCTTGCGGACGACACCTCTTTTCCAGCTCGAGGTTTGCGTCTCTTTCAAACTGAGAAGAACGTTGACCGTTCCAAAAAACGAGGCCACGGCAGTGCCCAAGCCGCAAACAAAAACCAGAAGAACGACGCTGACAAAAACATGGCGAAGTCGGTATAGTCTCCACAATCCGGGCCGGGGGGTGGAGATGATTCCGATTTTGGCCAGGTGCCTGACATTTTTTTGACTGCCGGGCCAGATTCTCTCCGCTTTGTCGAGAAGGCGCTTGCGAAAAGCAATCTCCGCCAGCGGGGGATACGATCTATAGGTTAAGGGGAGGTGCTCGTATGCGTCAATCGCGTGCTCGATGAACTTGAGTTTTATGGCCGGATCCGCAATGACGACGGACAGCTCTTCGATGATTCGCCGAAAGTTCTTCGGGGGAAGCTTTCTGGAGTAGGCTTTGTCCATGCATCAATACAGAATCACGGGCACCGAATCAAGGTTCCGATGAAATTCCTCAAAAAGTAAACGGCGCTGTATCGTTCGCATAGATCCGCTCATCGAAAGTGGCTTCCGTCCTTAAACGGTCATTTTCCACAATTTCGGCCTTTCTGTCAATTTTTCCGGCCCACTCCCGGGTGCTTGTCGAGGAGCGGGCCGGGGAGCGCGGCCACGGTGCGCTGGCAAAAGACGATGTGGAGCCGCTCGCGTCTGCATCCCGGCGAGCGCCATCATCAATTTTCATGCATTGCGGCCATCAGAGCGCCTTTTGCCGTAGCCGTGAGCGGATCTTTCGCTACACGAATCTTGCTGAAATCGAGGGGAATATTTTCCGCTTTGAGGACCTGCTCGAAGCGATCTTTGAACCCGCTCACCTTCGCCGTGCCGCCGCTCAATACAACCGGAATCGGCCGATCGACTTTGTTGGTCGTCGAAGTCGTTATAACGCTTTGTTTGAGGGCCTTAACCAGAGTAACGATGAGGTCATCGTAGTAAACCTGAAGAGCGTCTTCCACACTGTTGTTGGGTGATCGTTTTAGATCGAAGCCGTTCTCCTTGAAACTCCTCACGCGGGTATTCACCATACCGGTGACCGACGCCACCGCATCGTCGAGATAGTCGCCACCCTTTGTAATGCTGAAGGTTACCAACGGTATCGACAGATACGCCAGGCACACGTTGCACATGCCGCCGCCGGCGCTAATGCCCAATCCGCTAAAATTTTCGTCTTCCAGTTCGGAAAAAACAACGGCCAGCCCCTCGTTAATGCTGCGGGTCGCAAACCCTTTGCCCGAGAGATGGCGATTAAGCAATGACTCATGGTAAATAATATCGGTAGGCGTATCTTTCGGCGCATCGGGAACCGAAAAGATCAGTTTGCCGGTCGGCACATCGGTTGAATCGATCAGGTCGTCAAGGGCTTTCTTGATAATTTCCACAGAGTGACTTTCATTCGGATTCAGCAGACCTTTACGCATCGGTCGTCGGGTTTCAGAATTCAGCATATCTGCGAATGTCTCTGCCCCGTCGCCATAGACGATGAGAGAATTCCCGATCTGGTGATGTTTGATCTGGTTTTGATTGAGAATTCTTTTGGTGAAGCTGGAATACTCCACTGAAATAAACGCATTGCGGTGCGAAGCGTATTCAATGTGATCATTCTTCTTTACGGCGGTCACGATCTTTGACGTGCCGATGTCAACACCGATCGCATTCGTGCTGGTATCGGCGGCTTTTTTCGCAGTGTTTGCACCGCTGCTGTCTTCCGCTGCATTGTCGCCGGCGGCGATGTTGGCCTGGTCTTTGCTCTTACGTTCTGTCATGAAAATGTCTCCTTTCTGCACATTTGCCAATCTGTCAAATTTGAGGCAATCGGTTTAGAGCCGAACCCGGAAGGGGCACACTTAATAATAACTAATCAAAAACATTACTAAAAAATCGAAAAAAGGTTTCCGCGAAAAATCACCACACGCGGCACGATTTTTCTGATCGGTCGCTGCATAAATTGGTTGGGATTGATCTACGCAAAGATTGTGCCGGAAATGGCACATCGATTAAATATTTAGTATTTAAAGTGTGTTATGTCTTCTGCCAGGCATTTGAACCAGAGGTAACGACAGAAAAATGACGGGGCGTCTATTATTTGATGCTTTTTTGTTGTGGAATTATTTATTGCTGGGACCCTCGAACCGCAGCCAATCCTTTTGAAACGACGATGCCCTAATCGCTGTTCGTCCGTTCATTCTGAAAGGTGCCCGACATACTCCAAATAAAAAAGGCCACGAAGAAAAGGTTGATTGCACCGGCCAGCATAAACCCATAAGCAAAACCAACAGACTCGATCACGGGGCCCAATCCAATGGAACCGGCCATCAGGCCAAAATAGATAAAGCTGTTGTAGCCCCCAATGGCCAGACCCCGAAACCGGGGCTCAGTGGTTTCAGCGATGAGAGCACCGATGGAGGTAAAGGCGATAGCCAGACTCATACCCAAACACAATGCGGCGAGCAGGAAATGGAAGAACGTCCGGGCAGAGACAAAACCGGCAATCGAGAGGGACGCCAGTAGAACGCCGACCAAAGCCTGGTGCTTTCTCCGACCCAGACGATCGCTGAGCGCACCGAATGGAATACGGGAAACGGCATTGGATACGGATTGCAGGAGAAACACCATGCCGATTTGACCCACGTCGAGACCTCTGTCACGGGCCAGAAGCGGTAGATAGGTGAAGAAGACGCCGCCAATAATGTTGGCCCCGAAGGTTACCAGCCAGCATCCAATCAGCGGTCGGTTTGTGAGCATCCGTGCGGCATTCGAACGCCACATGTCTCCTGTTTTTTCGTAGCCGGCGTCTGGTCCCGGAGCAGTCAAAAACCGTTGAACCGCCCAGATATTGAAGGCAGACAGAGCGGCACCGGCCAGAAACACCGATCGGTACCCGAACGCATCCCCCAAGGCACCGCCGGCTGCCGGCCCCATTCCCAGCCCGCAAAAAAGGGCGGTGGTGTACCAACCATAAGCCCGGCCCAAATGGGTCGCTGGTGATATTTCAGACACCCATGACATCATGGTCGGACCAAAAGCCGCGATACCGACTCCCAGAAGCAGATAGATGCCGGTCAGATGAAAAAAAGATCGGGCGAAAATGAGAAGCAGCATACCGGCGAAGAGAATCAGTGCGCCGGTAAGAGCCAATCGCTTTCGGCCGATAAGATCGGAAAGCATACCCGAGGGTAACGCCAATATGCCGGCCATGAGATAAAAGGCGGCGTTGATCACACCGATCTGGGACGTGCTGGCACCGAGACCGCTTGCGTACAGGGGAACCACGGGCAGCCGCATGGATACGGCGAAATAACAGCCGAATGTGACCAGGCAGCAGATGGTCAACAGCATGGCAAACGATCGGTGGTCGGTCCGACAGTCGTCTTGAGCCATTGATTTGTATCCTCGTTTTATGTTTGTAACGAATAGAGCGGTGCTAAGCGGCAACAAAACCGTCGCATGGTACACGACTCGTCTTTAATCTTCAAAGAAGAAATCGGGATCCGACCCGACAAACGACCTCTTGGTGCATGCGATGGCCTGTAACTCATCCGGGGTGATCGGCTCTGCCATTTGCGCCGGCATCCTGTGGAGCTTTTTGGCAGCTTGACGCCAGCGGTCGGCGTTCTTTGTTCTTGACTTGGCTGTGCCGATGCGCGATTAAAAAGACAGGCGCTTTTTTTCAGCTCATCACACGGTCCCAACGCAAGAAAAGGAGGTGTGTCATGCTGGCTAAAATTATTATCAAACGTAAGTTTAAAATGGCAAAAACCAGGGAAGTCATCGCGCTTCTGACAAAATTGCGTTCTGCTGCCATGGGTCAGCCCGGATACATCTCCGGTGAAACTCTAACGAATTATGCGGATCAACAGGATTTGTGCGTTATCGCCACTTGGCAGAGTATGGAAGAATGGCTGAAATGGAAGGAAAATCCAGAACGAAAAAACGTCGAGGCCATGCTCGAAGTCTTTCAATTGGGACCGACTGTTTACGAAGAGTATTTCCTGGGAACACCCTTCCAAAAATAAAAAAATCCCGCCAGCATCTCAGTTGGCGGGATTTTTTTGATAGGGCTATTATACGCCTTCTTGTTTCAATAAATCACGATACCAGCACGCAAATTCATACATGGCAACAAACCGTTCATCCTCGTTGATAATTCCCATGGCGATTTCCAGTACCCCCCTGCCGTAAGCGTTGCTGTAGTTGTCGGCAGAACGGGACTGGAGGAATTCCCGGATCAGCATCTGGGTCGTGCGTTTTGTTTTGTCACGGCGAATTTCGATCGGGTCCTTCGGTTCCTGGAACGGATCCCATTTCTGGTAGCCTTTTTTCAGGATATGCTTTTGCAGCCGGGGAGACATGGCGTCAAAGACGGCTTTTTTGCGCTGTTCGATTTCTTCCGGCGAAAACTCAGACATGGTTATCTCCTTTTGATTTCCTGTTTAGAGTCCGCCCAGAAATGACAGATTCCGGTCACGGCCAAGGCCGCAGCGATTTTGCAACGGCCGGCGTAGCCATCACGCCTCGGCGTGAACGGGGAATGCCGGGCGCGAGAACACCGGCCCGGATCGACAGATGCCGTTTCTGGATGGATACTATTTGACGTTGTTCTCACCATCACCGTCAACCTTGTAATCGATCCCGAGAAATTCTGCGTCGAACAGAGTGACCAGCGCCATCGATAGAGGAACGAGCAGGTCACTCAGTTTGATGAATTTGGACCCCATATCCCGCACGAGTTCGGCGGTGATCTGCTGCAACTCTTGATGAATCCTGTCGAGGTTGACCGTCGGATAAGAGCGACCCGCCTCAAAACCCGACAGGCCGCAAGTATGCCCGGCACCGCCGATGGCTGTCGGGATTCCGTAAAAACGGCAGGTTATCGGACGAAACTCATACAGGTCGCATAGCTCTTGGTCATTGAGAAGCGGACAGGGAACCCGCATTCCGGCCAATTCTTCCAGAATCTCTTTTTCTGATTTCCCGTTTTGAAGCTCTCGACCGGCTTGGCGCTTGATCCTGGCAATCTGGCGGTCGAGTTTGTTGGCCTTTTCCAGCAATGCCTCTCGTTCCGGCCCTTGATATTTTTGGTTAAACTTTTGATTGATGTAGAGGGCCTCGATCAATGTCAGATCAAAAAGTGCATGGCAGCAATCCGAGCACCCGCTCCGGCACTTGACATTTTCGGGATACTCTTTGGAAACCCGCTGAAATGCCTGGTCAGCCAATTTCAGCAGCGTTTCATAACGCTTGAAGTAGGGCGTAAAGTCAAAATCCATCTGTTCACTCCTCTGTGCTTTTTTATACCGCAGATTCAACTACGTGGCCATTTCTCCGCATTGTGTGTATTCGTTCCGCGCTGCGACCGTCCTTGTTGGGGCGCCGTCGGCCCTAACGGGCATGATTAGACCGAAATCGGTTGTCAAACCTTAATGTTTCACGTGAAACATTTTTTATTTGCCGATACAGAACCGGCTGAAAATCTGTTCGAAAATGTCAGTATCCACGCTGATTCCAAGAATTTCATCGAATCGGCCGACAGCCTCTCGGATGTCCAGCGCCACCAGTTCAATCGTTCTGTGTTCCTGAAGAGCTTTAATGGCACTCAATACATTTTGATGACATTTTTCGAGAGCCTTTTGGTGCCTGAGATTTGGCATGACGGTATCGTGTCGAACATCCTGTGGTTTAAAAGCAACGGTATCGACAATGCGTCCTTCCAAACAGTCAATTCCGTCGCCGTAAAGTGCTGAAACTTCAACAGCCGGTTCCGCAACCCAATTAACCGGCACTAGCGTTGCGGCGGTTTTCCGGCCGATAACCAGGTCGATTTTGTTGACGACGACAATAACGGGTTTTCCGCAACAAGATTTAAAAATTTCATGGTCGTCGACTGTCAGCGCTCCGGACCCATCGATCACCAGGAGAATTAAATCGGCCTTTTCCAGGCACTCCCTGGCTTTTTGGATGCCGATTTTTTCGACCGGATCCTCGGTTTCGTGCAGCCCGGCCGTATCGGTAATCGTCACCGGAACACCCTGCACTTGGAAACTGTCCTCGATGAGATCCCGTGTCGTGCCCGGGAGTGCATTGACAATGGCCCTTTCCTTTTTCAACAGACAGTTCAACAGACTCGATTTTCCAACATTTGGTCGTCCGACAATAGCCAGTTTCAATCCGTCCCGATAAATGCATCCTTCCCTGTAATGGCGCGTAAGATCAACAATGGGCACAGCGACTTCTCGGCGTAGCTTGGTCTCCAATCCGGTCGATGAGAGAATTTCGGAAACATCTTCGGGAAAGTCGATGGCCGCTTCGATTTGGACCAGCACGTTTAAAAGAATGCTGCGAATGTTTTCCACGGCCAGTTTCAGTTGTCCGGAGACCTGATTATTCGCAATTTTAAGCGCGGTCTCTGCCTTGGCGTTTATAATGTCGATGACGGCCTCGGCTTGAGTCAAATCAATTCTGCCGTTCAGGAAGGCCCGCTGCGTAAATTCGCCGGGCTCGGCCATCCGCGCTCCCTGACGTAAAACCAGTGCCAGGATGACGCGCAGCACCGCCGCACCGGCATGGGCCTGTATTTCAACGACATCCTCCCTGGTGTAGGACCGTGGCGCCCGCATCACGGCCAACAATACTTCATCGACATGGTCTTCCGTTTCCGGATCGACAATATGGCCATAGTAAAGCCGGTGGGACTGAAAATTGATCGGAAAGCGGTCGCTGCGTTCAGCCCTATTGGGATTGTTATCGTTCTTGCAGGATCGAAAAAGGGTTGCGGCTATTTTCAGCGCTTCGGGACCGGAAATTTTTATAATGCCAACCCCTCCGGTTCCGGGTGGCGTGGCGACCGCAGCGATCGTGGCTGTTTTCATGCTTCGGTGGGCGAATCGACGTTTATGAGGGCCGCCTTCTGGTCGAGATATTGTTGGGATATATGACGAGCTTCCGTAAAAAGCCGTCTCCTGTGCTGCGGGTCCTGACGCTTGTGTCATCTTTCAATGCCAGATGAACAATCCGGCGGTCGTGTGCATTCATGCGTCCGACGGTAACCGGGCGGCGGATATGTTTGCATTTGTTGGCCAAGCTTTCTGCCTGCCGGATGAGATTTTTTTTTCGGCTCTCCAAATAGCCTTCTATGTCCACCTGAACCCGAAGTTTCGGGGTGTTTTTCTTGTTGACGATTTTCTCGACCAAAGCTTGCATGGCATCGATGGTTTGTCCGTGTTTTCCAATCAAAACGCCGGAATTGCCACCTGTCACATTGTAAACAACTCGCTCCGCATTATTTTCGACACTGACGACGGCACCCGAACTGATGTTGTCAACGATGCGTTGAAGGACTTGTTTACCTGCGACAATATGTTTTTCGGTCTCTGGCGCCGCCTCCGATTCGTTTTCTTTAGACGCTTGTTCGACTAAGTCCTTGACACGGTTTTTTATCTCCGCTGTTTTGGTTTGGACGCCTTCACCTGTTCGGGTTTCATCGGTATTGCGGGTTTCTGCCTTTTCTTCTGTCAGTAAAACCCGGATTTTGGCCTTTTTGGTTCTTACGATACCGAATATGCCGGTCGATCCGTATGAAATGACGTCATATTTGAGTTTTTCGGGTGGAATCTCCAACTTATCGCAAGCGAGCTTCACGGCCTGCTCGACGTTCTTTGCTTCCAACTCCATCGTGAGCGCCATTCAAAACCTCCGTGACTAGGCATACTTTTGGGTGATGTAATACTGCTGTGATATGGACACAACATTATTCACCAACCAGTATAAAACAAGTCCGGATGAAAAATTGATGAAAATAAAAGTAAAAATGACCGGCATCAGCATCATCATTTTGGCTTGGGTTGCATCTCCCATCGGTGGCGACATTTTTTGCTGCAAAAACATGGTGGCGCCCATGACCAGCGTGAGGACCGGTATGCCGTAAGGCGGGTCCATGAATGGAATGGTGAAATCAAACCGGAAAAGTCGGTCGGGTGCGGACAGATCATTGATCCACAGAAAAAACGGGGCATGTCGAAGTTCAATGGCCTCATAGAGCATTCGGTAAAGAGCGAAAAAAACCGGAATCTGAACCAGCATGGGCAGGCATCCGCCTAATGGATTGATCTTGTAAGTCCGGTAAAGGCCCATTGTTTCTTCATTCACGCGTTTGCGGTCGTCCTTATATTTTTCCTTGATCTCCTTGATCAACGGCGCCAGTTTTTTCATATCGCTCATCGACTTGTAGCTCTTTGTGCCCAACGGCCACAGAAGCACCTTAGTCATCAGGGTCAGAATAATGATAGCGACGCCATAGTTGGGAATCAGGTTGTGATAAATAAAATTCATCAGCCACAGGCAGGGTTTGGCCAAAATGTCAAACATACCGAAATTGACCGCTTTGCCGAGATTAAAGCCATAGCTGCTGAGCAGGCTCATGCTCTTGGGACCCTTGAAGATTTTAAACTCGAAGCTCTGCTGGGTTTCGGGTTTGATCGTCGTTTCCGGCAGGATGAATTGTGCCACGACGAGGTCGTTTTCTCGGGAAATCAAATGAAAGGTGGCATCGGTCGGTGATATAGGGACAACGCTCGACATGAAATAGCGGGTTTGAATGGCAATCCAATCGATGACGCCTTCGAAGGTGTTCTTGTCTTCGATGTCCTTAATAGCGATCTGTTTCAGCTTGTTGTTGATGAATGCGCTCGGGCCCTCAAACCCATAGGCCCGTTTGACCTTGGGGACGATGCTGTTGAGCGTAAGCGCCAACCGGCCCGTCAGCGGTTGCGCCCCTCCGTTTTTTATACCAACGGTTAACCCGATAAGATACGTTTTTGGATCAAACCGGAAGCTCTTCTCGACGACGACCCCGTCAGGCGCGGTCCACTTGAAGACCAAATCTTGAGGTTTGTCGGCGACATCGATACGCTGGGCAGCCGTTTCGGCCGTGTAGAGCGCACCCTTTAATTCCGGCAGACCGCCTTGCGCGAAGCCCAGCAACACCGTGCCATCCTCGAGAATGGGCGACACCAGTTGTTTGAGCGGCGAGTCCTTCTCCACGCGTTCACGATACTTCTTTAACACGAAGCTTTTAACGGCCGCACCATTTTCCGAGAATTCTGCGCGATATAAAGGCGTGTCGACTGTAATGGTTCGTCCGCTTTTTTGAGCAGGTGCCGACGGCTGTGCTTCAGCGCCCTTGGCCGTTTCCTGTTGTTGAGCGTAGGGTTTTTCAGTGGCGATCTTTTCCTCTGAAGTTGACGGGGCCGTCGCACTTTGCTCTGCTCTGCGAACTGGTTCTTTGGATGCAAACAAAAACTGCCAGACTATAAAAACCAGAAAAGAAAGGGCAATGGCTAGAATTACGCGCACGTGATCCATGGAAATCTCCTAAGATTACTTCGGTACGACTGTTATGCGGTTGATGACACTGTCGTTTCCCGTTCTGCGACACTCGTAAGTCGAACGACCAAAACACTTACGCTCAGCACCGTTAAATATCTTTTGCGATACGGATGATGGATACGGAAATGGAAGCTGAATAGATTTTTTCAAAGTCTGTGGACTTATACCGGCATCAACCGCGGATGGCGGCTGACCGGGCGCTAAGGTACCGGATCGAAGCCGCCGGGATGAAAGGGATGACATCGCAACAGACGCCGGATAGCCAAGTAGGAGCCCTTGACGACGCCGTACCGGTCAATCGCCAGGCAGGCATATTGCGAACAACTCGGGTAAAATCGGCAGGCCGGGCCCAACACCGGCGATACGATCAACTGGTAGCCCCGAATCAGCACCATAATTGTTAACTTACTGATATTATTTAATTTTACCGGCATATCGATGAATGCCTTCGAAAAGTTGCGTCAGAGAGGAGCCCACTTCATCACCGGAAAGAGTGGCTGCATTTCTTTTGGCAATGATGTTGATGTCCCAAGCCCCGAAGATCATGGGTCTCATCCGGCGGAAATTTTCGCGTACCAGGCGTTTGATTCTGTTGCGCACGACAGCGTCACCGACTTTGCGGCTCACCGTGATACCAATTCGCGAGTACTCCCGACGGGACCTGGAATACAAAAAGATGAAATGCCTGTTCTGAATTTTGGTTCCGCTCTTCGACAGGCGAATGAACTCCGGGCGTTTTAATATTCGGGCAGCCTTCGGAAAAGAATATTCACCCAATATCCAGTATGACTCTTATGTTTAATATTTTTGTCTATAACACGTCACATCCGGCCGGATATGCGCATCGGACAGACATTCGACCTACGCAACAGCCGGCACCGTGTGAACAGCCTCTGCCGATTAAGCACTCAATCGCTTCCGGCCCTTCGCCCGTCGTCGATTAATGACCCGTCGTCCGCCTTTAGTGGACATGCGCTTTAGAAACCCGTGTTTACGGGCGCGCTTGAGGATACTCGGTTGAAATGTTCTCTTCATTTATGGACTCTCTTTCATAAAAAAAATGTTGCGGCCTGCCGGCTCCATTCTGAGATTCAACTCCCCGGTTCGGCAGAAAACAGAAGATATAACCAGAACCTTGGAAATTAATCATAGACATTCTTTAATGTCAACATGAAACGGGGCCTCTGACAGCAATTCTCTGTGATAGCGAGAACCCTTATAGGTTCACCGAGAACGGCTGGTCCTCTAATGAAGGCCCCTTGACTGCGGACCCGGTTAACAAGAATTTGAGACGGCTCCGATTCAGTTCTGGAAGCTTTCGAAGATTTCAAATTCTTCTATGTGGTAACTGGGATTAGGATAGATAACAATCTGCTTTCCAATTGTTTTTTCGAGGTCGACGATCAGTCGGCTCTCTTCGCCGTGCAGAAGTTCAGCGATCTTCGGATTGACTTTGAGGGTCAAACGAGAACAGGCGGTATCCTGGCTTTCGCGCAAGAGATCACGATAAATGTTGTAGCAAATGGACTGTTTGGATATGAGGTAGCCTTCCCCTTCGCAATAGTGGCAGGGCTCGCAGAGCATACGGGACAGTGGTTTTTTGTTCCGTTTGCGGGTCATCTGGATCAATCCCATCTCGGACATGGGCAGAATATGGGTCTTGCTGCGATCTTTGTTGCTCGCCTCCTTGAGTTCGTGAAAAACTTTCTCCTGGTTTGATTTTTTCTGCATGTCGATGAAATCGATAATGATGATGCCGCCGATATCCCTCAAACGCACCTGATAGGCTATTTCCCTGACGGCCTCGAGGTTGGTCTTCAGGATCGTTTCTTCGAGATTGTGTTTTCCCACGTACCGGCCGGTGTTCACATCGATGGCCACGAGGGCTTCGGTGTGTTCGATCACGATATACCCGCCGGATTTTAACCAGACCTTCTTTTTCAAGGCTCTTAAAATGTCGCCTTCCAGAGTATACGCACCGAATATGGGTTCGATACTCTGGTGTAGCTCCACGTTTCCTTTCAAACTCGGCATGTAGGTGTCGAGAAAGTTGAGAATCTTTTCGTGTCCGTCGCGCGAGTCGATAACCAGGCTCTCAGCCTCGTTGATCAATAGATCTCTGACCGCCCTCAGACTTAAACCGAGTTCCTGGTGCAGCAGAGAAGGCGCAGGCGCCCTCTTGTTTTTTTGCTGTATGTTGGCCCAGAGGTTGCTGAGAAAGGTCATTTCGGAAGCCATTTTTTCGTCTGAAATATTCTCTGCCGCGGTCCTGACGATATAGCCGAAAGGTTCACGGCGCAGATTCAAGACGATGTCTTTCAACCGATTCCGTTCCGATAGATCTTCAATTCGGCGTGAAATACCGATGTGATCCGATGTTGGCATTAAAACCAGAAACCGACCCGGCAGTGAAATGTGGGAGGTTACACGCGCACCCTTGGTGCCGATGGGTGATTTGGCCACCTGCACCATGATATCCTGACCCTCGGTGATCAAATCCTCGATGCGGGGTGTGTAACGGTTTTCGGTATCTGGCAGATCGTCCGGGTTGGCTTCCGGCGTGTCTTCCGGGAGTTCTTCATCGCTGTCCATAAGCTGTTCAAACGCTTCAAATCGCTCACCCAAAACATCGTCGACATAGATGAATGCGGCCTGATTTAAGCCGATATCGATGAAAGCCGCCTGTATGCCAGGCAGGACCCGTTGAATTCTTCCCTTGTAAATGTTGCCGGCGATATCCGATTCATCACCGCGTTCGATAAATAATTCGACGATATTGCCGTCCTCCAGGAGAGCAACCCGGGTTTCGTGAA
>JAQAZR010000066.1:0-13020 GCA_032127235.1 Deltaproteobacteria bacterium | reverse complement strand
GAAGCCTTTGCCATCGACCTCGATCTGGTGCCGATGAAATCACCGGTGCTGCACGGCGATCAAGGTTACAGCCGCAAGGGCGACACGGCGGAGCGGGCCAGCTGCTACTACTCATTCACCCGTTTGAAAACCGAGGGCACGATCAGAGTGAACGACCGCGAGTTGGCGGTCACCGGTCTGAGTTGGATGGATCACGAGTTCAGTTCGGCCGTTCTTCAACCCGGCATTATCGGTTGGGATTGGTTCAGTCTTCAACTGGACAACGGGACGGAGCTGATGCTTTACAGGCTCCGTCAAGAAGACGGGCAGCCGAACCCAGCCTCCAGCGGCACCTTGGTCAATGCCGACGCAACGATCCGGCATCTGTCGGCCGATGACATCAAGCTGACTGTTGCAGAACACTGGCAAAGTCCGCGTTCGGGGGGGCGTTATCCGGCCGCCTGGCTGGTGACGGTGCCTTCCGCAGAACTGAACCTGTCGATCGTGCCGAACCTGGCCGATCAGGAGATGCGCACACCGGGCAGCACCGCGGTCACCTACTGGGAAGGCAGCGTGTCGATCACCGGTGAGATGGCCCACCGGCCGGTGAAAGGGAAGGGATACGTTGAGCTGACGGGCTATGCGCAGGCCTTCGAGCAGCCGCTGTGAATCGGTTTAGCCGGTTGAGCCCGTTTAGCCGGTTTAGCCCGTTAACTTGTTAATTGACCTGGGGAAGGCCTTTGAAGACCTGGATTATGGCGCCATATAGAAAAAGTGTAGAACTTCTAACCGAAAAGACGTGATCCCCGTTGAACTGGTTCAACCGGCTCAACGGGCTAAACCGGCTAAACGGGCCTAACGGGCTCAACCCTCATGCAGTACCGCCAATATCGTGGCCTTACCGGTTTTGGCCGAGATGTGGTGCGGGGTGGTCGACAGGTAGTAAACGCTGTCGCCGGGCTCCAGGTCGAAGCCGTCCTGTCCGATTTTCATTTTGACCGTCCCGTCCAGAACGAAGATGAACTCTTCTCCATCGTGCACGGAAATTTCTTCTTCCGGATCCTGCTCGAGCTGAACGAACAGGGCCTCCATGTGACGGCCCTTGACCTCCGGCGCCAGGCTCATGTAAGTGTAAGCCTTGCGACGGCCCTCATGAGATGTCGAGCGCGAAACGATTTTGCGTTCGTTTCTGCGCGTGATCGAGTAGAGGCGGTCGCCCACACCCGATACGATTCGACCGAATGCGGCATCCAGGGCTTTGGAGAGCTTGATGACCGTGCCGAGCTGCGGCTGAATCTCGTCCTTTTCGATGCGTTCCAGCATCGCCACCTCGAAGCCGGTCAATTTGGACAGCTCATCGAGACTCAACCCTTTTTCTTCCCGCAGCGTTTTGATTCGACGGCCGACCTCTTCGACACCTTCCTTGGGCGATTCCGGAATCACACCGGTCAAGTCTTCAAAAAAATCGACGTTGATGTAAGGTTTCGTGGGCTGATTTGCCATTTTTCTCTCCTAAAGAATATCGATTCAGTTTTACAACGCACCGATGTGCCGAGCGATGACGAGGCGCTGCACCTCCGAGGTACCTTCCCCGATTTCCAGGAGTTTCTGGTCCCGGTAAAACCGTTCGACATCATACTCTTGCATCAGGCCGTAGCCGCCGTGGAGCTGGACGGCATGATTGGCGCAGCGGTACATTACCTCGGAGCAGTAGAGTTTGGCCATGGCGGCTTCTCTGGAAAACCCCTTGTCGCTGTCCCGCAGCCAGCAGGCGCGGTAGAGCATCAGGCGGGCGGCGTCGATCTCGACGGCCATGTCGGCCAGCTTGAAGGCGTTGACCTGGAATTTGGAGATCGGCATGCCGAACTGTTCCCGCTGCCGGCTATACTTCAAGGCCATTTCGAAACATCCCTGGGCCCCGCCCAATCCCATGGCGGCAATCGACAGACGGCCGCCATCCAGGGTTTTCATCATCTGTTTGAACCCTTCTCCGCGCGGTCCGAGGAGGTTCGTTTCGGGCACCCGGCAGTCTTCGAAATAGAGCTCGCTCGTGTTGGAAGACCGCCACATCATTTTGCCGTGCATTTCCCGGGTGCTGTAGCCCGGCGTGCCGGTTTCGACCAGAATGCAGGAGAGCTCCGGTTTGCCGTCCGGCCGGGTTCCGGTACGACACATGACCGTGACGCCGGCGCTGATTTTAGTGGAAGCATTGGTGATAAAGATTTTACTGCCGTTGATGACCCATTGGCCGCCGTCCAGCACGGCAGTCGTTTTCGACGCCACGGCATCCGATCCGGCATTGGCTTCGGTCAGACCGAACCCCCAGAGGGTTTCTCCGCTGCAGAGTTTGGGAAGATATTTTCGCTTTTGTTCCTCACTGCCGAAATAGTAGAGAGGACCGATGCCAAGGGAGTTCTCGGCGGCCACGGTGGCCGCGTGGGATCCGTCGACCCGGGCGATTTCCTCGGTGGCGATGATATAGGAGAGGTAATCCATCCCCTGGCCACCGTACTTCTCCGGTACGAATATTCCGAAGAGCCCCAACTCGGCCATTTTTTGCATAGTCTCGTAGGAGAACTCTTCCTTGCTGTCCAGTGCCCGTGCTACCGGTTTGATTTCCTTTTCGGCAAAGCTGCGGACCGAATCACGCAAGATTTCCTGCTCAGGCGACAGTGTGAAATCCATCTTTTCTCCTTGCTGGGCATTACCAGAACGGCACTGGTGTTTCTGTAAGTCTCTCCCTCTTCGGGCGAATCCCCATGCGTTGAAGGAGGGTCGCTCGTATCTGGTATGAAGAGGATTCATTTTATAGGGAATCATCATGGTATTGTCAATGCCAAAACAGGGTGCGGTACAAAGGTTCGGTTCCCCAAATCCCTTCCTGCCGGCGGGACTGATGCGCTCAAACAGTTGACCAATTTATAACCCGGCCACCGGGCTTAAAGTACAGGTTCACCGCGAACCACTGACCTGCGGCACGTCCGGTTGAGAATAGCGACGCTATCTGATATGGTGCCGGTGTCGGCGACGTGGTGAAAATTTGATATCCGACGAGCGGGTGCTTATTGTCGTTCCAAGTCTCGGAAATGCTCGACTCGCTTCGACGTCAGGACGGTTGAACGACTGAGTCCGCCCGGGTGTCGTCCGGTAAACAGGTCGCAGCGCCATGACGTAAGGGGAGGAAATGAAAACGCTGGGTCTCAAACGACTGATTGTAATGGTCGGTGCGGTGTTTTTGCTGCAGTCCCCTCTGTGGGCTGCGCACCTGACCGAGGGTTTTTCAGGGATCAAATGGGGCACCAGTGTCGAGACGCTCAGCAATTTCAAAGAAGTGGGTTCGCGTGGCGAGATCGGTTACTACCTCAATCCGGATGTGCTCCACACCATCGGCGGCGTTGAGGTCCCCCAGGTCATCTACGGTTTTTACGCCAAGCGCCTGTTTGCCGTGTACGCTCAGATCGATTCGCTCGAGGTGTATGCCCGGATCAAGAACGACCTCCAGTCGCACTACGGCATTCCGAATGTGGCATACGGTGCGACCGGCCAGCCGGAAGTCTATCGCTGGAAAAGCGGCCAGATCAAGATCAAACTGAAAACCGACGATTCCTTGCGTAAGATAAAGGTGGCCATTTACTACACGCCGCTGTCCGACAAGGTGAACGAAGCGGGCGAAGAAAAGTATCGTGAATCCGAGTTTAAATTTCTGCCGATCGAACGGGGTAAAGAGCCGCTGAGGTTGCCGCTGCTGGATTTCTAAGACCTAAACTGATCGGTCATCATTTTCTGACGTTCGTAAGGCTGGGATTTCCGGATATCATGCTCGAACATATTGTTATCGTCGGCGGCGGCGGAACCGGTGGGGCACTGGCACACGATCTGACCCTGCGGGGGTTCCGGGTGACCCTTTTCGAAAAGGGTGAACTCCTTTCGGGCACCACCGGCCGGCACCACGGGCTGCTGCACAGCGGGGCCCGGTATGCTGTTAACGATCCGACGGCGGCGGTGGAGTGCATCGAAGAAAATAGGATCCTCAGAAAAATTGTCCCCGAAGCGTTTGAGCAAAACGACGGCCTGTTCGTGGCGATAGACGATGAGGACATGGCTTTCCGACCGCTTTTTCTGGAAGAGTGCCGGGCCTGTGGGATTCCGGTACAAGAAATAACGCCGGCCGCAGCGCTGGCACGGGAACCGGCACTCCACCCCGGCTTGAAATCCGCCGTGCGGGTTCCGGATGCCACCATGGACGCCTGGCGTCTGCCCATGCACTTTTTCGCCACTGCCAGGGCCAATGGTGCCGATATCCAGCCGTTTACGGAAGTGGTCGGCTTCCAGACCCGGAACGGTGGGATTACGGCGGTGGAAACCGTCGACCAAAGGAACGGCAGCCGCCGCTCTTATCGGTGCGACATGGTCGTCAACGCCGCAGGACCGTGGGCCGGAAAATTGGCCGCGCTGGCGGGTCTCAGCTTGCCGCTCCAGCCCGGTCCCGGCGTCATGGTCGCCGTCGAGGGTCGTGTGACCAACATGGTCATAAACCGGCTCCATCCGGCGGGGGAGGGAGACATCATCATTCCCCAGCGGCTTCTGTCGCTTCTCGGCACGACGCTGTGGCTCGCGCCAGATCCCGATTTTCTCAGCCCGCCGGCCGGCCAGCGCCGGCGTATTATCGATCTTTGCGGACGTATGGTGCCGGTGGTTCGGGAGGCGCCGGTGAGAAGCGTCTGGTGGGCGGTGCGACCGCTGATGGCCGACGATGGCGCCAAGGATCCCCAGGCCATCAGTCGCGATTTCGGTTGCATCGATCACTCTAAACGGGATCATCTGGAAGGGCTGATCTCGGTGATCGGCGGCAAAGCCACCACCCTGCGGGCAATGGCGGAAACCGCGGCCGACTTGATCTGCAAGAAAACCGGCCGCAGCCTTCCTTGTCGCACCCGTGAGTCCAAATTGCTGCCCTACCGCCTTTTTTTCAAGTGACGCAACCTGGGTCTACCCTATGGAACCGACGAAGATCATTTTCAGAATCCTGCGCTTCAAGCCGGGTCGGATCGACCCACCCCGGCACCAGGAATTCGAGTTGGCCGTGGGACCTCACACGACTGTTCTGGACAGCCTGGAACAACTGAGGCTCGAGCAGGACAGCACCCTGATGTATCGCCATTCCTGTCACCACTCCTCTTGCGGGACTTGCGCCTGTATGATCAACGGTGTTCCCCGACCGGCGTGTGTGACCGGGGTGCTGACCCTCGGCACGACCGCGGTAACGCTGGAGCCGTTGACCGGATTTCGCACGATCGGCGACCTGGTGGTGGACATGCGTGATTTCTACGCCGACCTATCGGAGGAATGGAGCGGTTTGCGAGCCGCGGAAGACAGGGACGGGAAGCGGTTTCCGCAGACTCACCCGGGCTTTGTGCGGTTCGAAAACTGCATCGAATGCGGGTGCTGCGTCGCTGCGTGTCCGGCTGTCGGAGACAGCGACGGTTTCATGGGGCCGGCCGCTCTGGCGGCGATCCACAACGAGATGCTCAAGTCACCAGCCAAAAAGACCACTCTTCTGGCGCTTGCCGACGGAGAGCGCGGGCAGCGGCTGTGCCGCAGGGCGTTGAACTGCAGCCGGGTCTGCCCGACGGCCGTCTATCCGGCCCGACACATCGCCGATCTGCGGCGAATGGTGTCGACAGTTGAAAGGGGCGAACAGTGAGCAGGCCGGAATTCCAGCTTGTTATTTCCGTGGATGGATACTATGCAGTTATTCGGGACACGCCAACTTCTTGCCGTCAAGACAATAGCTTTTGAAATTTGATCGCGAAATTGTGTGGTTCGATCAAATCGAGCGGGTTATTGATCACCGAGGACTCGAGCAGGTTCACGGCCAGCTTATCATCGGATTCTTTGCCCAATTCAGCCACAATTCGACTCACGGCATCGGCAGCGTCTCTTGGGGGGTTATCCAGGTGTACGATCATTTTAGCGGACATGGCAGCAAAGAATTTCTTCTTCTCTGCCTCTGACATGTTGGTGATATTTGAAAATGTTTCCGCACCTTTGAAGATTGATTGATCCGCAATCAGCTCCGGATACGGCACGAATACCCAGGACCGAAGTGCGTCACGCAGTTTGTCGGCGACGTAAATAATGGCTGCAGCAAACAGATTGATCCTCATCTGTCTGAACGAATCATACTTAGCGCTTGCAACCCACTTAAAAGCCTTGGCCAGTTTTTCGATCCTGAGCGGCTTTACGGCTTCGACGATTCTGAAAGCGCTGACACACACGGCCTCGCCGATCCACTTAACCAGTTCTTCAAGTGTTTCCGATTCATTATACCTTTGTCCATATAGACCGCACTGATCGGCCTTGGCGATGAGCGCCTCCATCTTGTGATGCTGTGGATCATTAGGTCCGGCCATTGCCTTCGCCTTTTACAGGACCGATCGGTTCTCGTCGGCCAAAGGGAAATCCCGATATTTACATGACAGTTCAAAATGGTCACCGCAAGATGAGGCCCCAACATCACCATATGGTGTCCTCGCTAGAACTTCCACATGACCGGGTTGTCGTCCAGCTGATCGGTCACAGAACGACCGATGGTATCCATTTGTTTTAAATCTTCGGTTGAAAGTTTTACCTCCGCCGCGGCTGCGTTTTGAACCGCCTGTGCGGCGTTGCGGGCACCGGCAATGGCGCAGGTGTTCGGGTGTGAAATGACCCAGGCAAGGGCCAGTTGCCCCAGAGTGCAATCGTGCTTTGCAGCGATAAACCGCAATTTATCAAGCGCAGCCTGCACCCGTCGATAGTTATCCCCCTCAAAGAGACGGTTCTTCGTCCGGTGGTCGCCAGGTGCGAACCGGTGCTCCGGTGTGAACTTTCCGGTCAACAGTCCCTGGGCCATGGGGGAGTAAGCCAGAATCGTCACATCATTTTCGACGCAGTAGGGCATGGCATCGGTTTCCAACTGACGCCAAAAAAGGGAATAGGGCGGCTGCAGGCTGACGATCTCTCCGTACCCGGTCACCTCTTCCAGTTGTGGGCGGGAAAAATTTGACACGCCGATGGCACGGATTTTTCCTTGTACTTTCAGTTCATTCAATGCGCGCATGGTCTCTTCAATGGGTACCTTTGGGGTGTTGAAGGAACCGGAGGGCCAATGAATCTGGTAGAGGTCAATTGTGTCCGTGGCGAGGTTTTTCAGCGACCGTTCACAGGCCTTGATCACCTGGTCGCTCCGAAGATGATTGGCAAACACCTTGGTGGCGTAGACAACGCGGTTGCGCACGTCGGAAAGCGCCTTGGCGACCATCCTCTCCGAATGCCCGTTTCCATAGGCCTCGGCCGTATCGAAGGTGGTGATGCCGGCATCGTATGCGGCGCGGATGGCCGCGATGCTCTCCGAATCATCGATGCCAACCCACATTTCTTTTCCGGCCTGCCATGTGCCCATGACGATGGGAGAAATCTTGATTTCCGACGAACCCAGAGGGTGCAGCTCCATTTGTCTTCCCTTTGCGGAAATAATCTCTTTGATTTGGTTTTCTCCAATAATTATTCAAAAACAGCAAATTGTCAAATGCTACGTTCTGAGGATAGGACTGTAAAATGAGGAGTGATGGGGGTTTTTGTCGGTTTGCCGAGAAATTTTTCTATATCATAATTTTTCATCCTTGAAAAATTTCTTAACATCTTCTTTGAGCACTTTTCCCATCGTATTTTTCGGAATTTCTTCGACAAATATAATTTCTTTCGGACATTTCCAGTCGTGAAGACGCCTTTTGCAGAAGGCCTGTATTTCTTTTGGGGGCAAATCGACTCCCGCCTTCTTGACCACGGCGGCAACGACCTTTTCACCCCATTTTTCATCCGGCATCCCCACAACCGATGACTCGAGAACGCCGTCCACAAGGTTGATGACCGACTCCACCTCTTTTGCGGACACGTTTTCGCCTCCGGTTATAATGATGTGTTTTATCCGATCCGTCAGGTAATAATATCCGTCTTCATCGATCTTTCCCAGGTCACCGGTCCGAAACCAGCCTTCCTCGAATGTCCCGGCGGTTTCCAACGGCTTACGCCAGTATCCAGGCGTTATGGCCGGACTTCTGAGCCAGAGTTCACCGACCTGTCCGGACGGAACGTCTGTGAAAGTGACCGGATCAACGACCCGGACCGCCAGACCCGGCAGCGGAATGCCGATGGATCCCGGTTTTCGCTTTCCGTGCAAGGGGTTTGAAAAATTCATGCCGGTTTCCGACATTCCTTCGCGCTCCACCGGTTCCCTGCCGAAGACCTTTTTTATCCGGTCGAAATCCTTTACCAGCAGCGGTGCGGAACCCGAGGTCCACAATCGGATATGATCGAAACGATATCTCTCCGCCACCTTTGCATCCATCAGTTTCGTATACATGGCCGGAACCGCCATAAAAACGGTGCAGGCGCTTTTGGGATCTTTGCGGGTCAACACATCCAGCACGGTTTCGGATTTAAATTGATCCAACAGGACCACGCTGGATCCGGCCAGCAGGGCGGTGTGCAGCGCAAAACAGAGGCCATGCACATGAAAGAGGGGCAGCGCATGACAGAGCACGTCCGTCTCGGTCACTTCCCATGTTCCGATGATATTGCGGGCGTCACACACGAGGTTGCGGTGAGTCAGAACGGCCCCTTTCGGATTCCCCGTGGTCCCGGAGGTATAGATGATCAGCCCCGGGTCATCCGGTTTGAGCTCGACATCGATCCTGTCGTCGGAAGCCGATCGGAAAAAATCGACGTCCTGATAAGGTTTGCGGGTATCGACCGGCAGCAACCGGCAGCCCGGAGCAATACTCGATATCATATTGCCTTTTTCCGGATCGCTAAGGATCAGCTTCGGGTCCGCGTCGTCGAGGAGATACGCCATTTCCGATGGTTTGAATCCCGGATTCAACGGCACGGTGATGGCACCGATTTTCTGGAGCGCAAGGTGCGTGACGACAAATACCAGCGACTTATTCAAGAACAGAACGACCCGGTCACCCTTTTCGACACTCGACTCGACAAAGAAATTGGCACAACGGTCGCTATCCTGATTTAGTTCGCCGTATGAAAGCACGGTCTCCGGGTCACCGCCGCGAAGAAAAGTAATGGCTTGCTTTGTGCGACGCTGCAGGAATGCACTTTCAAACCAGTCTTTAACCGTTTCTCTATCCATTCACACCTCCATCTACCCGATCATCTTGTTCGGCAACCAGAGCGCCAACTCGGGCCAGATGCACAAAATGACAATCACCAGGCAATCGATGATCACAAACGGCGTAACACCCCAGAGGACCTGATACATGGGGATGTCGGGAGCGATATTTTTAACCACATACAGGTTGAGGCCGACCGGTGGCGTTACGAGCCCGATTTCAAGGTTTACGGTCATGATAACCGCAAACCAGACCGGGTCAAAACCCAACCCCTGAATAATGGGAAGCAGCAACGGCGCCACCATCAAGATAACGGCCGCCGGGGGAATGAAACAGCCCAGGATCAGGAGCAGAATGTTGATCAGAAAAATGACGCCCCATTTGCCCAGCGGGAGTTTCAGAATCAGCTCACCCAGTGCCTGGGTCGCATACAGGTCGGATGAAATCCATGCAAACACCAAAGCTGCGGCCATGATCATCAGTATCATGCTGCTTTCATTCAGCGCTTTTATGAATATCGGCCACAGCTGACGGGGCTTATAGATCTTGTAGATGGTCATGACGAAAAATAAGGATAGAACGGCTCCCAGGGCAGCGGCCTCGCTGGGAGTCGCCCACCCGCCATAGAGCGAGCCCATGATGCCGATGACGATCAAGACAAACGGAAGAACTTTGAAAAGCGAGACGAAGCGTTCCTTCCACGAAAAGCGTTCATCGGTTACCTGGTCCTTGATGTAGTACAAACTCCCTTTTTTCGGGGGCACCAATTTGCGGTAATAGAAGACCAACCCCACCCACAGGCTGCTGAGGAACACCAGCAGTATTCCCGGAATAACGCCGGCGATGAAGCACTTGCCGATGGACGTTTCGGTTGCCACGCCGTACAAAATCATCGTGACGCTGGGTGGAATCAAGATACCGAAGGTTCCCGCATGCGCTATCAAGCCGGCGGCGAGCGCCGGCGCATAGCCGCGTTTGCGCATTTCCGGTATGCCGATCCCCCCGATGGCCGCCGCCGTGGCCGGGCTGGAGCCGCACAGTGCGGCAAAAATGCCGCACCCCACCATGTTGGCAATGCCCAGGCCACCGGGGACTCTGTGGAGCCATTTGTGTAAGGTCTCGTAGAGATCCCTGCTCGCATGCGAGGCGGCTATCGGCGCACTGAGCAAAATGAACAGGGGGATGGCGAGCAAGGCGAAATTGTCCATGCTCCCATGAAAAACGAAAGGCAAGGTTGTCAGGAGATGCGGCGAAAATATAATAATGAACACAACCGAGATGGCCGCCAATCCCGCCCAGATGGGAATACCGGAAATCAGTAAACCAAATGCACTACCGAATAATAGAGCGGCGATGACATATTCGTTCATGCCGGATTTACCTTTCGTGCGGGTTTAAAATTTTCTGACATCCGTGCTTACCGCAGAGACGTCTGCCCCCCTTAGACCTCTTTCCGCGCTGATTCAGCCTTAAACTTGCCTTGAATGAATGCAGTGATTTTTCCATGTATCTGCACGATGTACTGCAAAAACAGCAGTGTCATGCCAAGGGGAAGAAACAAATAGGTAATCCACAACGGAGGGCCCCAAAGGGATTCGGAGTGCTCATTGTTGACAAACGCTTCCCACCACATCGGCCATGCATACACGGCCAGAATCCCTGCCAGTATGCAGGAAATAACGGAGACAACGATAAGCGTCATCTCGCGCGTTCTGGGCGAAAGGTTGATGATCAGCAGATCGACGTTCAAATGGTGCTCGTTTTTTTGAACAAAGGGTGCGCCGACAAAAACGGTAAGGATCAGCAAGTATACCGATGCCTCTGTTTGCCAGATCGTCGAAACGCCAAAGATCTTTCTGACGATAACGGCCTCGGTTATGATAAATGCCGCCGCGACAAGGGCTAATGCAGACAGCCAGCCGGTTAAGGTCGTCAGACCTTCGATCAGCCGTGACAGGACCTTGCCCAGATTTTTCATGGTCTTTACCCCGACGGAGCAAATTGGCTGTTGGCGAGACAGGTCGTGGTTGGAGAGAAGTGAGACCGCAACGGCCCGGAAATCGCGCTGCGGTCTCATTTCCCGTTTTTATTTCATGGCCTCGAGCGCCAGGTTTAGATACTCCTGGCCGCCCGGAACCGTGTCGGCATATTCTTTCCAGGCTGTTTTTTTTGCGAACTCGAGCCATTGATTGAACTCGGCCTGATTCATGTAGTGAATCTGGACGCCGGCTTTGGTGTATTCTTCGATCAGTTTGTCCACCTCCGGCTTCGCGTTTTGATCCACCCAATTCGTGTGCATCCATTCGGCGACTTCCAGAAAGATTTTTTGCTGCCCCGGGGTAAGCCGATCCCAGGTTTTTTTAGAAACAATTAAATTTTCGGCCATGTACCAGATTGAATAATCCCGCGGCACGTTGATGTATTTCAACACCTCGTAAAGCCGGTAGGAAACAAACGATGCGGAAGAGGTCAGCATCGTATCGATGACGCCGGTTGACAGCGCGTGATAGGTTTCGGAAGACGGCATACTGGTGATCGATGCGCCGGCTTCTTTCAGCATGTATTCGAATTTTTTACCGGCTGCTCTGAGTTTGGTGCCCTTCACGTCGTCCGGCAGCACGACCTGCCTGACATTGCTGCCGATGCCCCCATCGAACCAAGCCCAGACCATATTCTTGATATCGTTTTCTTCCAGCAATTTCTCGACTCTTTTCCCGATCGGCTTGTTTCTCCAGGTGAGGCCCTGTTTGACACTGGTTACCGCGCACGGCATCAAGGTAATCGATAGTTCGGGAACCTTGCCGGACGCATAATCCAGGGGGAACACCGAGATGTCCAGGGCGCCTTTTCGCAAGGCATCCCACTGCTCCTTGGCCTTGAACAACGAACTGGCGGGATAGTAGCGGAATTCGATTTCGCCCTTGGTTCTTTCGGTGACCATGTCGCCGAACACGTGGGCCATCTGGTCTCTGACGTCCCCCGCTGCGAACTGATGCGACACTTTCAATGTCATCGAAGCGGCCGCATCACACATCGGGCTCAAAAAGATTGCCAACGCAATCACAACAGATAAACACGCCGTTACTCCAATACTTCTCGATTTCATTTTGGCCCCCTTCCTTTTAGGTTGCGGATTCATTCTTGCCGCGATCCTGACCTGAGGTTGTTTCGGACTCTGATGTTTCCTCGCCCATCCTTCTCGCAAGCGCCTCTATCGCCTGTGACTGTTTGTGCAAGTGATTTTTCATTATCTTTTCGGCCTTCTGCGCGTCCCTGTTCCGAAATGCCGTCAACAGCTCGCGATGTTCTTTTATGGAATCTTCAAATCTGCCGGGAAGATTCAGGGACTGAAAACGATAGAGCAGGATCTTTTTCCGGAGTCCCTTGACGATTTGATTCAATGTCCGGTTTCCGGCCAATTCCTGGATGAAGGAGTGGTACCGGTTGTTGATGCGGATGTATTCTTTTTGATTGCGGCACTTGAAGTGTTCCTCCAGCTCGGCGTGCAGTTCTTCCAGGTGAGAGAAATCCGCCGGGGTCATTTTTACGGCCGCCGCACGCGCACAAACGCCCTCCAGCACGCTCATCACCGCGAACATTTCCTTGATTTCCCCGGTCGAAGGCTTCGTCACAAAGGCGCCACGGTTGGGGACGAGTGAGATCAGGTTCTCTGCGCTGAGAACCCGGAGGGCTTCCCGCAGGGGGGTCTTGCTGATTTCCATGGAGGCACACAGATCGTTTTCGTTGATTTTATCCCCGTGTTTAAGGTCGCCGATCATGATCATTTCTCGCAATGCATCGGCGATCTGAATATGCAAGGTGGCTTTTTTAATCTTCATGTCAGGCGGTAATCGAATGGCAAACGGATATTTGC
>JAQAZR010000065.1:0-2615 GCA_032127235.1 Deltaproteobacteria bacterium | reverse complement strand
TCAGACCGGTCGGCGAAGGCCCAGTTTCTTGATCCGGAAGCGGAGGGTGCTCGGGTGGAGTTTAAGGATCGCGGCGGCCCCGGACGGCCCGTCGATTCGCCAACCGGTCTTCTGGAGAACCCGCAGGATGTGTTCGCGTTCCGCGGTGGCCAGATCCTTTAACGGTTCGTTTCTCGAGCCGACGGGCTTGGAGGACCTCAACTGTTCGGCCAATTTGAAAGAACGCCCGGTGGAGATAATCACACCACGTTCGATGACGTGCTCCAGCTCCCTCACATTGCCAGGCCAGTCGTACTCCAGGAACGTCTTGATCGTGGTTCGCGGAATGCTCTCGATATGCCGGCCCATCTTGCGACCGTATTTTTCCACGAAGTGCTGGGCGAGCAGTGGAATATCCTCGCTCCGCTGCCTGAGGGGCGGGATCGGTATGGGAAATACGTTGAGCCGGTAATACAGGTCCTCCCGGAAGCGCTTTATGTGGACCTCCTGCCTGAGGTCACGGCTGGTTGCGGCAATTACCCTGACGTCCATCTTGACCGTCTTGGCGCTGCCGAGCCTCTCAAACTCCCCCTCTTGAAGCACCCGCAGGAGCTTCGACTGGAGTTCCAGGGGCATTTCGCCGATCTCATCGAGAAAGATCGTACCGCCGTTGGCCACCTCGAAGCGACCCGCCTGCCGGGCATGCGCACCCGTGAAGGCGCCTTTCTCGCGCCCGAAGAGCTCGCTTTCGATGAGGTTTTGAGGCAAGGCCGAGCAGTTCACCGTAACAAGCGGCCGATCCCTGCGGGCGCTCAATTGATGGATGGCATTGGCCACCAACCCCTTGCCGGTCCCGGTTTCGCCGAGAATCAGCACGGTGGCTTCGGTGGCGGCGACCTGTTTGGCCGCAATGATTACTTTTTTGAGGGCCTTGCTCTCGCCCACGATTTTCTCGAATCCACGTTCCGTCCTGAGCTCTTCTCGAAGGTAGAGATTCTCGTTTTCGAGCCGGCGCCTCAGTTCTTCGATTTCTCTCAGTTGCTCCTTGAGCTCACCCTCCATGTGTTTGCGCTCGCTGATGTCGATCGACACGCCCATCAGGCGATCCGGCTCACCTGTGGGCTTGAAATAGGGCCGTCCACGGGATGCAATCCACTTCACACGGCCGTCACCAACCAGAATCCGGTATTCAACGTTGAGGGGTTCGCGCTCGCCCAGGGCCCGGGCAATGACTTGCCGCACAAGCTCAAGGTCGTCGGGATGCACCGATGCCTCGAAGCGTTCCCTGCTGATGACTTCCTCAGGACCATAACCAAAAATTGTCCGGGCCCGCTCGGTGGCCCAAAATAGATTCGTGCTGCAATCAAGCTCCCAGAGACCCGCCTCGGCGGAATCCGCCGCCAGGAAGAGGCGGGTCTCGCTTTCACTTAAGGCTTGCTCGGCGTACTTCCGCGCGAGCGCATTGGCGAATACCTGTGCGACCAATTGAAGCCGTTTCACGTGAGGTTTCGACCAGGACCGTTCTTCCTTCAGGGTATCGAAATCCAATACGCCGATAAGCGGTCCGCCGCCGGTCGAAAGCGGGATAATCACCGACGACTGGACGCCGTAAAAGCGGCGGGATTCCTGATCGCACGCGGCCTCCGGCGGCATATCCTCTGTGGAAAGAACCAATGTCTCGCCACGCAGCATCTTCTGAAACACCCAAGGAAACGATTCCTGCGCATCGATCCGCTCCGGGCGCGTCGGGCCCTCCGGCGGGCTGTGAAGATGCGTCAGCGTGAAGAAACGCGGCGATTCTACCGACCACTGCCAAAGCACAGACAGATCCAGCCCCAAGCATTCGCAGACTTGGCGCTGGGCATCTTCGATCGCGCCGTCTATCTGTTCGGCAGGCAGGTTGACAAAGCGCGCCGAAATATCGGCCAGCAGCGTTTCGAACTTCAATTGCTCTCTCATTTCGGAGAGCAGGTCGATTTCAGATTGTCTCATGGCATCATACTTGGCTGCGGGCCGGGTCGGGCCGTTGCAGCGTCGGCTTCCTTTACCAGCGGTGTGTCGAAACCACGCGAAACAGCATGGGTTGAAATTCACATATCAACTGGTTCCTCCCATAAATGGCCCTTTTCCGCAATTTCGGCGTCAATCGACATACACGACCACGTACTGGTTGTTGTAAGGCTGGTAGTAGGTCCCACCGCATTGTTGCAGCGTTGTTCCTTCGATGATCACGGTCGTGCAGCCAACTGGCAACGTCGCCCGATAAATCGTCGAACGACGGATCGTCCGTCGGGTCGTACGCCGCGCCACCCCGGCAACGCTCACAGGCGTTAGCGGACGCCCGACGATGGCTTCGGCAGTGGAGACGAACCAGTGTGAGCCGGGGGTCGAAAGCCGTTCTCCGAGTTCTATCCCGCCAAACCAGATGATCACCGCCAGCAATATGAAGCCTAATCTTTTCAACTCGGTCATTGTGCACCTCCCATCATGAGATCGGTTGGACGTAAAATATTTCGGATCTGACAGTACCTCATGGAAATTAAAAGATGAAAAAAAATGACAGATAGCACAGCTATCCCGCGTAAAGCCTGAATGTTTTGAATCCTGCCCAAATTTTACTCTCTCCCGAGCCAAAC
>JAQAZR010000064.1:0-6331 GCA_032127235.1 Deltaproteobacteria bacterium | reverse complement strand
AAAATTGGCGACGACATCTACCAGTTCGCCAAACGCACGGAGGAATCCTTCAAAACATTCGTCACCCCGGGTATGCTGTTCGAGGCCTTCAACTTCGAGTACTTCGGGCCGATAGACGGGCACAACCTGGACCACCTCATCGATATTCTGAACAACATAAAATATTTAAAAGAACCGGTGCTCCTGCATATCACCACCCGCAAAGGCAAGGGCTACCTGCCGGCCGAAAAAAATCCGGTCTATTTCCACGGCTGCGGTAGTTTCGACATCGACACCGGAGCTTGCCTGGATGTCAACAGCGGCCCTCCGACCTACACCCAGATTTTCGGGGAAACGCTTGTGAGTCTGGCGAAAAAAGACAAACGGATCGTCGCGGTTACGGCGGCCATGCCCGAGGGCACCGGACTGGCATCGTTTTCAAAAGCATACCCTACCCGGTTTTTTGATGTGGGCATTGCCGAACAGCATGGCGTCACCTTTGCGGCCGGACTGGCGACCGAAGGTTTTATACCGGTGGTGGCCATCTATTCCACATTCATGCAGCGGGCTTATGATCAAATCTTGCATGACGTCTGTCTGGATGCCCATCACGTGGTTTTTGCCCTGGATCGCGGCGGCATCGTCGGCGACGATGGGCCCACCCACCACGGTCTTTTCGACCTGTCATATCTGAGAAACCTGCCCAACATGGTGGTGATGGCTCCCAGCAATGAAAACGAACTGCGGCACATGCTCGCCACCGCTGTAAAGTACGACGGTCCGATTGCGTTTCGGTATCCGCGCGGAAGGGGCGAAGGCGTCCAAACCTCGGAGCCTCCCCGACCGCTACCGATTGGAAAAGCCGAAGTTCTGACAACCGGAGAAGACGTGCTGATCCTGGCCGTCGGCCGGCCGGTGAACGAGGCCCTCAAGGCCCGTCGAGTAATGGCTGAAGAGGGCATTGCCGCCACGGTCGTCAACTGCCGCTTTATAAAACCTCTGGACACCGAACTGATAGCCGCACTGGCCGAAAAGATTCCACGCATCGTAACAGTGGAAGAAAATGTGCTGGCCGGCGGTTTCGGCAGTGCGGTTCTCGAGTGTTTGAGCGATCTGGGGATAAGCGGGTGCATGTTCCGGCGAATCGGTATTCCGGACACTTTCGTCGAGCATGGTTCTCAGAAGCTTCTCAGATCAAAGTACGGCATCGACGCACCGGCGATCGTCGAAGCGGCCAGGCAGTTGACGACAACCGGCGAGATGAAATTGCGGCACGCCGTCTAACCCGTTTCAGCCCCTAAAAGATCCATTTCCACAACTTCGGCGTCCATCTAAACTGATCGGTTTCAGGTTCAGGGTTCAGGAGTTCCGGGTTTTGGGTTCAGGTTCAGCGTTCAATGAATGATCTCAATCCATCAACCCAGAACGGGGAACGATGAACCTTTGAACCTTTATCGCTTCAATCCATCAACCCGGAACGTTGAACCCCGAACCGCTCAACTTAGGAACAAACAAATCACAAGGATCTTAACATGTGATCGCATTTACTCATAAGGTTACTTGGTCTCATGGCGGCTTCCGATAAACAACGCCTCGATCTGACCGTTTTTAGCAGAGGCCTCGCGGCGAGCCGACAACGGGCCCGCGCGCTGATCATGTCGGGCAGGATCCTGGTCAACCGTAAACTGATCGATAAGCCCGGCGTACTGGTTGCCGAGCAGGATGAAATTCTCCTCAAAGGAGATGACCATCCATTCGTCAGTCGTGGTGGGCTCAAGCTGGAGGCCGCCCTGCAAGCCTTTGAGGTCGTCGTTGCCGACAAGGTCTGCCTCGATGTTGGCGCGTCCACGGGCGGCTTCACCGACTGCCTCCTGCAGCACGGTGCGCGCCAAGTTTACGCCGTCGATGTCGGCTATGGCCAACTGGCCTGGAAACTGCGGCAGGACCCGCGCATTGCTGTCTTTGAACGGACCAACATTCGCCACCTGCCCTTTGAAACCGTCGGCGAGTCGGTCGACCTCGTCACGATCGACGTTTCGTTTATTTCCCTCAGAATCGTCATACCGGCTGTCCTTCAATTTATGAAGGAGAACGCCGCCGTTTTGGCGTTGATCAAGCCCCAGTTCGAGGTCGGTAAGGGTCAGGTCGGCAAAGGCGGTGTCGTGCGGGATCCGAAGCTGCATCAACAGGTGCTTGACGAACTGACCGCATTCTTTGGGCGCGCACCTTTGTCGGTCGCCGGAGTGATCGATTCACCCATCTTGGGACCCAAAGGAAACAAAGAATTTTTTATCTACCTTCAGCGCCTGTCATCCGATCAGGATATTTCCAATGCTTCCCCGCAATAAAACCACCGGTGCGAAATGCACCCATCTTTTATCTGACTTAACGGGATCAACCGACCTAACTGGCTAAACTGATTCAACTGATCAAACCGACACAACCGGCCTAACGGGACTAACGGGCTCAACCGACTTAACTGACTCAACTGAACAAAAGTTGGCCTTGATTTTTACGATTGAAGAGGTTAGAGGATTTTAATTTATACTCTTTCTGCAAAATCAAGGCTGACGGTTTCAGACATGTCCAAGGTCAGGCAATGCCGCACAGGGCCGACGCGCAACGCAGGGATCGGATGTTGCCGGAATCGTCAAGAAAATCCAATGAGAGGGGAACATAGATGAGTGAGATGGTGGACAAATTGAGAAACATTGCACTTGTTGGCCACGGTGGTTCAGGCAAGACTTCCCTTGCCGAAATCATGCTCTTCAAGGCCGGCGTCACCAACCGCATCGGACGGGTTGAAGACGGCAATACGGTGATGGATTACGAGCCAGAAGAGCTGCGGCGTCAATCGAGCATCAGCAGTTCCTTTCATCAGTTCAACTGGAAGAAGCACACGGTCAATATCATCGATACACCCGGAGACCAGAACTTTTTCAACGATACTAAATTCTGCATGCCGGCCGCTGATTGTGCCATCTTCCTGATAGATGCCGTCGACGGGATCAAGGTGCAGACAGAGCAGGCCTGGGAATTTGCCCGGGAATTCGACATGCCCTGTGTCATCTTCATCAATAAGTTGGACCGGGAGCGCGCTGACTTCACACGTGCTTTCGAGGAAGCGCGCCGCATTCTGGATCCCAAACCGATTGTCCTGCAGTTGCCGATCGGAAAAGAAGCCGCATTAAAGGGGGTGGTCGACCTGGCGCGGATGAAGGCCTACTCCTACGAAGCCGACGGAAAGACGAAGGAAATCGACATCCCGGCCGACATGAAAGATACGGTCGAAAAGGAAAGAGAAGCGTTCATCGAAAACGTGGCCGAAGCCGACGATGCGCTGGTCGAACGCTATCTCGAAGGCGAAGAACTCACCGACGAGGACATCAAGGCAGCACTGACAAAGGGTCTGCTGTCGCGCATCTTCGTGCCGGTGCTCTGCGGTTCGGCGACCGGCAATATCGGCATCGATCTCCTGATGGATTTTATCGTCGGGAGCGTCCCCTCCCCTGCCGATCGCGGCGCCATCAATGCCTTCGATGAATCCGCTGCAAACGTCGTCGCATGTGAACCCGATCCGGCGGCACCCTTTGCCGGCTTTGTCTTCAAGACAGTCGCCGACCCTTATGCCGGCCGTTTATCGATCTTCCGCATCGCCTCCGGCACCCTTGCCGGCGACGGGACATTTTACAACACCAACAAGAGAACCCGGGAGCGTTACAACCAACTCCTGACCCTGGCCGGCAAAGAGCAGAAACCGGCCGGCGAATCCGGGCCGGGGGCCATTGTGGCGGTCGCCAAACTCAAGGAAACCACCACCGGCGACACGCTGTGCGCCGAAAACAGAAAGGTCAAGTTTGCCACCGCGGAACCTATACCCACCTTGATCTCCTACGCCTTGTCCGCCAAATCCAAGGGGGATGAAGACAAGATTTTCAGTTCGCTCTCCAAGTTGATGGAAGAAGACATGGGTTTGAAGCTCGACCGCAACGCCGAAACGAAGGAAATTCTGCTCTCCGGCGCCGGCCAGATCCACATTGAGGTCACGGTCGAAAAGCTGAAGAGAAAATTCAATGTCGAATCCGTGCTCAACATCCCCAAGGTGCCGTACCGGGAGACCATAAAGAAAAAGGTTCGGGTTCAGGGCCGCCATAAGAAACAAACCGGCGGACACGGTCAGTTCGGCGACTGCTGGATTCAGCTTGAACCGCAACCCCGGGGCGCTGGATTTGAGTTCGTGGACGCCATCGTCGGCGGTTCGATTCCGCGTCAGTACATCCCGGCGGTTGAAAAAGGAATCCTCGAATCCTCCCCCAAGGGTGTATTGGCCGGGTTTCCCTGCATCGACTTCAAGGTGACCCTCGACGACGGTTCTTATCACGCCGTGGATTCATCGGAAATGGCCTTTAAGATTGCCGGATCGCTGGCTTTCAAGAAAGCCGCCGAACAGGCGAACCCGGTCCTGCTCGAACCGATCATGGAGGTCACCATAACGGCACCCGACGAATACATGGGCGATATTATGGGCGATCTCAACGGCCGCCGGGGGCGTGTGCTCGGGATGGACAGCGCCGGCCGCAACCAGGTGATCAAGGCCCAGGTGCCGATGGCCGAATTCCTGACCTACGCCCCGGATCTTCGTTCGATGACCGGAGGGCGCGGCATCTACACGATGAAATTTTCCCACTACGATGAGGTACCGGCTCAGATTTCCGAAAAAATCATCGCGGAGGCCAACAAGGACAAGGCATGATCTACTAAGGGCTCACTCAAAAATAACGTCACATTTTGGACGCCGATGCATCCCGTCTGGCCGCGTTGCGAAAACTCGGAATATCCAGATATTCCTGCGTTTTCACGCCTTGCCAGGTGGGCGCCTCAACACCCAAGATTGCGAACTTATTTTTTCGTGAACCCTGAGTGTCTCGTCACACGTAAATTGTCTTATCCATATGTGCATTCAATTGCGTCGCTCAAGGCAGTCGAGACACTTTAAAGTGACACGACACTCAACGGCACCTGCCGCCCGCCTCCCGATTTGCCGGTACGCTTTTCGTGCCGCTTGACACCTTCCGCCTTTCTCATCTATAATTAATTGAATTAAAAAGCTATATTTTCATGATCAGCCGTCAGCGGAGCCTGTTTTATGGATTTTGTGGACCAGATCAAGAAATATTACGGCGACCATGTTCCCGGCGCCGTGCTGGAGAAAAATCATCTCAAGGCGCCCTGCCCGTTCTGCAAGCCCGGTGAAAACGGCGAAAAAGGCGCCCTGGTGGTTTACCTGAACCCGGACAGTTACTTTTCCGGCTACTTCAGGTGCCTGAACCGCTGCCGTCCCGGCGGATTTCCGCTTCACTTCGGCCGGTTGATGGGAATCGATCCGCACGACGTTCCGGGATACGATCCGGATCGCGACCCCTTTGTGCGGGACATCGTGTATCCGATCAAAAACCTCAAGCCGGACATCATCAAGTTCACTTCCCTGATGACCGAGAGCGAGTACGCTCACTTCGGGGAATTCGGCGTGTCCCGGGCAGTGGTGAACGAGATGAAAATCGGCTACAACGGCCGTTATCTGGTTTATCCCTATGTGCTCGAGGACGGCAACTGCTACGCGGCACGGTGCATTTTGCCCGGCCGCCCGGAGGACAACTTCTGGTACGGCGACGAAAACTTTTTCAAAGGCGACTTTCAGATCTTCGACACCCCTGAAATCGAGCGCTGTCAGGGCGGAGCGCTTTTCATCGTGGAAGGTGAAGACAACCTGCTGACCCTCAAAGAACTCGGCTATCCGGGCATTGCCGTTCCCACCGCAGCCGATCTCGAGCATATCAGTGCCGTTCACCTGGCCGACATCAAGCAGGTGTTCATTGCGGTCGCCAACGCGCCCGAAGCCCAGCTGGCGGCCCGCGAGGCCGCGACCCGCATCGGTTTCAAGGTGAGAATCCTGAAGTGGCCGGCGCATGTCAGACGCGGCTACACCCTCTGCGACCTGGCGCGGGACAAGGGGCAGGCGTTCCGCTCGGCTGTTGCGGGGCTGATTCAGTCTGCCAAGTCTTTTTCGCCTTTTTCGGGACCCGAAAAGGAACACCGAAAGTTTTTCGAACGGGTCGAACAGAAATGGGACGGTCGAGCCGAGGGGCTGCGTTCCGGATTTGACAAGCTGGACCGCGCCCTGAGCGGGAGCCAGGGTATCAACATCATGGGCGGGCCGCCGAAAGCAGGCACGTCCTGTTTTTACATGCAGGTGTCAACTGAAATGGCCCGCCGCAAGACGCCGGTGATTTACTACGACTTCGAGAACGGCCGCCAGAAAATTTACTCCCGAACCCTCAGCCGTTTGGTTCGG
>JAQAZR010000063.1:0-7705 GCA_032127235.1 Deltaproteobacteria bacterium | reverse complement strand
CAAAGACATCGACACGACTCCGGCGGTTCAAACCCTTACCGGCGAAGAAGATATCCTCGACACCCGGTTCTTCTGCGAACGGCTGAAGGCCATTCACGGAAATTCGGTCACCCTCAATGGGTTTTGCCAGGGAGGGTTTATCGCCGTGGTTGGTATACTGAGCGGTGAGCTGGACGGCGTGGTCGATGCCTTGATCACCTGTGTCGCGCCGATTGACGGCACCCGCAGCAAGGCCTTGATCGAGTACATGCAACACCTGCCGCCCAGGTTCAGGGACCTGGGATATGCCGTCAAGGATTTACCCAGCGGCAACCGGGTCGTTGACGGCAAAGTCATGAGTTGGGTCTACAAGCTCAAAAGCATGGAAAAAGAAGCACCCGTGCACACCTTTTACCGCGACCTGATGATGTTCGCCCGCAACGGCGGCATGGATTTTAAAATCAGCAAAACCGCTGCCGCCATCAATCATTGGTTGATTTACGATCGCAATGACCTGCCCGAAGATATCACAAAGATGAGCTTCGACTCCTACACCCTTCCGATAGGAAAAGACGGAACGCTGCCTTTTAAACTCTTCGGGCGCAAGTTGACGTTCAAGCGCCTGCAGGAGAAGCCCCTGCCGTATTTGATCTGTTATGGCAAGGAGGATGACCTCGTCGATCGAGAGGCGGCCCTGGCTCCGCTCGATTTCATCAAGGCCGAGGTCACCGGTTTTCCGAAGGGACACGGTGCCATCGCCACGTCCTGGTCGAATCCCCAATCCCCCTTTGCACTGCAGAAACGCTTCGAAGATGGTTCACGCGGTCCGGTGAGGTTTCAACTGGACCTGGAAGAAAAAAAAGAATAACCGCTTTACCCGCCGAGGATTCTCTCATGGACCGACAGTTCCTGGAATTCTGGGGAAATTATCTTCTCTCTGTTGCCAGAGGCCAGAAACAACTCGAAGACGTCACCCGCTGGATCCGCGGGGGATTCAGCGGTGTCGAGGAATTAACCGCACTGTTCAAAAAATACTACGGCCTCGAAGAGCAGAGTCAGGACGGCCCGGAAAGCAGTGCTGCCTGGGAAAGGGCGGCGGCGGATTTCAAGAAATCCTTTGGTGATTACTTTAGCATCATGGGATGGGTTTCAAAGGATGAATACCAGATCCTAGAGGAAGAAAATCAGGCCCTCAAGCAAAAGATCGAGGCGCAAGAAGAGACCATCTCGCGCCTGCGAGACCTCCTCAAAAGTCCCGGAATCGATCCAAATAAGTCGCTCGACGTCTTGCAAGATCTGATCAATAAGCAGAGCGCCGAATTTCAGAAACTGGTGAAAAAATTCTCGGAACCTGACCAATAAGGGTTCACGCCTGTAATAATCGGCTGCAGTCTATATTGAGAAACCCCGTCAACCACGGTCCCATTGCTAAAACCAGGACCGGTAGCTCCAGATATCGTCCTTGAGATCCCGCATGTCGTTTTGCAAGGCCAAATACATGGCGGCATTCTGAATGGCCAGTCCGCCGGTCTGGGCCAGGGCATTGACGAGCATTATCAGGTCATCGGGATAATCGCGCTTGACGCCGCTGCAGAGCCGCATGATGCCGATAACCTCATCCTTGACCTTTATGGGGACCACCAACATGGAAAAAATCCCCTCTTTGCGCACCGCATCCCGGTACTGAAGCGAGCGTTCGGTTTCGACGTCCTGGATGACAATCGTGCCGTCCTTCAGAATTTTGGAGAGGGATTTTTGCGCCGACACCGGCCCCTTGTTTAAAAATTCTTCACTCAGACCGTAGCTGGCCACAAGTTCTAGACTTCCGCTTTGCTTGTTCAGAAGACGAATGAGCACCCCTTTCATCCCAAGCGCCTCACAAATGTCGGCCGTCATGTTGTGCAAGATCTTTTTAATATCCAAACTCGAATTGATATTGGTGGCCAGATCGAGAAAAAGCGTGGAGTTGTTGCGGATGCGTTCCAGAAGCCGCGCTTGTTCTATGGCCCTGCCGCCATGTTCGGCAAGAGCGGTCAGGAAGTCGACTTCGTCCTCGGAAAAATCCCGCGGCTTGGCGGTGTAGAGCGCCAAAACCCCGATGGTTTTATCTTTGACCATCACCGGTACATCCAGAATCGAGGCAATTCCCTCTGCTATCTTCATCTGGTGATTCTCGACCCGGGGATCTTTGGTCGCATCTCGAATCGCCAGGTATCCACCTTTCAAGATGGCACCGACGATCTTCTTGGCGTGCAGCGGTTGGGCGTGGAGATAGCGGTCTGAAAGCCCTTTTTGAGCGACCGGAATAAAAACGTCTTCTTCTTCATCGGCCAGGAACAGACAGGCTGCCTTGGCATCCATCGTTTCGATTGCACTCGCTACGATGAGATCCAGGAGTTTGTTCTTGCTGAATGTGCTGCCGAAGGCCCTGCTGACTTTGCAAATGGAATTGAAGTAGTTGATCTCCGTTGCCATTTAACCTTCCTCCACGCCATGGGTTCTAACCTATTGCTTTTTTTCAATTTTTCGGATTCTCTTCTTGAGGATGTAAATCTCCCGATACAGTTCGTCCAGGTCTTTCTGGGTCGGCACCGCCAGCCCTTTCAGCACGTCCTGGGTAATGGTTTCGCGTGCCATCAAAAACTCTTCCAGAGCTGTGAGGGTCTTGCCCATGACCGATAGATACTCGGGCGACTTGTAGAGGGTCATGTAGCGTCCCTCGAGAATTTTGATAAACAATCTGTAATAGGCATTGTAGTCTTCCGGCAGTTCTCCCGTCTCCGCCATCTTGGCGACCTTGTCCTGCAAAACCTTGAAGGATTTTTCAATCGGCATATAAAAAATCGTCATGAATTCGCCGAAAACCGCCTGAAGTCGGTTGAATTTGTCGGCCGCCTGATTGAAATTTTCCTGATAAATACGGGTCAGCCCCAGCTGGGGTGTGTAGAAAAACTGGCGAAATTCCTTTTCGTAGACATCCGTCCAGGCTCTGAAAACTTCTTCATCCAGGTTCTCGAAAGAGTAGGCCTGTGTGGATTGACCGATGCGGCCTGCTTTTTCAATCCATTGTTGTTGAAGATTGAAAACACCCTGCCAGGTGGCCCGCACCATTTTTAACAGGACATCCGGCATCACATGGCCCAGGTTGGATACGGCCTCCATGGCCCCGGTATCGCCGGCGACCGAAGAAAGCGTCTGCCATGTCTTTAAAACCGTTTCGAACGATTCTCGGGATCGACTTTTTTCTTTGTTATCGGTTTCCGACGGTGCGGACCCAGCGCGGTCCGTTTCCGTCTGTGGCCACGACTGCAACATCGATCCCCAGAAATCCGATGCTGTTTTTATCCAGGCATTCAATAGATTTTCAGAGTCCGCAAAGGCGTTCCGGTTATCCGTCATGTGATTTACCTCGCTAAGGCGACGTCATGATGTCGTAAAAAAAGAGGTTCTGCTGATCGGTTTTTAAAAATGACACCCTCGGGGTTGCAGCCAGAAAAAATAGTTCAAGATTGCGTCGGATTTTGGTTTGGTTTTCGGTCACAGAGACAAGAGCATGGGTCAACTGACGGAACTCGGGTGCAGTCTTTTCGGCAGCGAGCGGCTCAGCGTTCACACAGCTCGACCAGAACCCCGCCGGTCGCCTTGGGATGTAAAAAGGCGATCTTGGCGCCACCGGCACCCATGCGTGGCTTTTCATCGATCAGCCGGACACCCTTTTCCTTCAACTCCGCGAGCGCCGCTTCGATGTCGGCAACCCGAAAAGCGATATGCTGAATGCCCGCTCCCTTTTTCTCCATGTACTTGGCAATCGGACCATCCGGTGCGGTCGACTCGAGCAGCTCGACTTCGCTCTCACCGACCGGAAAGAAAGCGGTGGTCACCTTTTGCTCGGCGACGGTTTCAGTGCCCTCGAATGCCAGACCGAGGACTTCCGACCAGAAATTTTTTCCTTCATCGATGCTGTTGACGGCAATGCCTAGGTGGTCGATCTTCAGAATTTTCATGAGGCGCTCCTTTTTTTAATATCGCGAAGAAGGTGGATCAAGTATCCTTCGCTTCCATATCAGCGAAATTTTTTCATCGCTTTTCCAAAGCCGGGGATAGCGTTGACGATGGTGTCATCGTCAACGCAGTAAGAAAGCCTGAAGTGCCCTGGACCACCGAATCCGCTGCCCGGTACGGCCAGGATCAACTCCTCCTGCAATACTTTGACAAAAGCCACATCATCCGGGATCGGGGTTTGAGGGAACAGGTAAAACGCCCCCGGCGGCCGCACAAAGGTATAGCCGCAGTCTGCCAAACCATCGCAGAGCAGAGAGCGTTTGCGTGCGTATGCCGAAATATCGACAGTGGCCCCCTGTACTAGAGCCACCGTCCGCTGCATCAGCGCCGGGGCATTGACAAAACCCAGAATTCGGTTGGTCAGTGCCATACCGCCGATCAAATCATGCCGATAGGAAGCCTGCGGGTGCACGGCGGCATACCCGATCCGCTCCCCGGGAATCGACAGGTCTTTCGAATAGGAAGTGGCCAGAATGCTCTCGCGGTAACAGGCAAAGATGCTCGGAACCCGAACTCCGTCATAAACGACCTTGCGATAGGGTTCGTCGGAAATCAGGTAAATGGTGCGGCCGAACGCCTGGCACTTTTGCGTCAGAAGTCGTCCGAGAGCCAGCAGGCTTTCTTCCGAATAGATCTGACCGGTGGGATTGTTCGGAGAATTGATCAGGACCGCCTTGGTTCTCTGCGTGACGGCAGCCGACAAGGCGTCGATGTCTAATGTAAAATCCGGTCGGGTCGGTACGGTTTTCAACGTGCCGCCGTGATTGGCGGCGTAGAACTTGTATTCGACAAAGTACGGTGAAGGGGTTATCACCTCGTCACCCGCATCGAGAATCGCTTTCAAGATCATGTTGAGCGCCCCGGCGGCGCCGCACGTCATAATGACCTCGTTTTCGGTGAAATCCACCCCGTGCTCACCCGACAGGTAGTCGGCGACGGCTCGTCTGACATGGGGATAACCGGTATTCGGCATGTAGCCGTGCCCCATGGGGCCCGTTTCCGCTATCACGGTTTCAAGGGCTTTTTTGAAAACATCGGGCGGTTCAAGGTTCGGATTGCCGAGACTGAAGTCATAGACATTTTCGGGCCCATGTCGGGCTTTCAGTTTGGTACCTTCCTCGAACATCTTCCGGATCCACGAAGACCCGGCCATCATGGTCTTGATATCCTCTGCAATGGTCATTGTCAGTCCCCGCCGTCGTCAGAACATGCCGTAACGTTGTATGTGATAGTGAGTCAGGTGTCGCCACCAGCCCTATGCAGACTCACCGTTCCAGGAAGTCTCGCTTTGAAAACTTTCCGGGGAGAGGTCGGATATGCGGTGCACCGGGTGGTTTAGTCCATCGATATAACGGACGTCATCAAACGGATACAACCGATTTGACCTCAGGAATTTCCTGTTTCAACAACCTCTCAATACCGTTTTTGATGGTCATCTGGGACATAGGGCAGCCGGCGCAGGCGCCTTGCAGGCGGACCTTTACAATGCCGTCCTCGACGTCGATCAGTTCCACGTTGCCACCGTCTCTCTGGAGCATCGGTCGGATCTTCTTCAGTGCCGCTTCAACTTTTTCTTTCATGTTATCCTCCTTGTATTTGGTTGCCCTGTGGGACCACCAAATCGAATATGGCTTGCTCAAAGCCTTATCGTATTAGATGCATAAAATAAATACAAAATTTGAATTTGCCAACTGGCATGGTCCTTGGATTCTACGACCTTCCGGATGTCAAGCCGCCTCATCAAATTTGCCGGTTGCTGCAGCTATCATTTTCGACCGGCCCGCCGGCGATAAAACTCCTTTCGAAAATCCGTAAAGCGCTGTTCGGCAATTGCGCCCCGCATGTCCTCCGCCAGACGGATAAAATAATGAATATTGTGAATCGTATTCAAACGATAGGCCAGAAGTTCCCGGGACATATACAGGTGGCGCAGGTAGGCCCGCGAGTAATGGCGGCAGGTGTAGCAGGTGCAGGATGGGTCTGGTGGCTCCGTATCGGTTCGGTAGCGGGCATTTGTGATGTTCAGGGTCCCACCGCCCGTGAACATCTGGCCGTTGCGCGCATTGCGGGTCGGCATTACGCAGTCGAACATGTCGGCCCCCAATGCCACCAGCTCCACCAGGTCTTCCGGCGTGCCGACTCCCATAACGTATTTCGGCTGAGATACCGGCAACAGGGGCAGCGTCTGATCGGCAATTTCCAGCATCTGGGCCTTGGGCTCACCGACACTGAGCCCCCCGACGGCGTACCCGTCGAATCCGATTTCGGCCGTCAGTTCGGCAGACCGTGCTCTCAACTCCCTGTACATGCCGCCCTGGACAATTCCAAACAGCGCTTGGTGACCGTCCGTTCGCAACTGCCATTCTTTTTTGCATCGCCCGGCCCAGCGGGCGGTAAGCTCGAGAGCCTCGCGTGCGGTTTCACGCTCGGCCGGATAGGCGATACACTGGTCGAGGCACATGACGATGTCCGCGTCGAGACAAACCTGGATCGCAACCGCTTTTTCGGGACCGAGCAGATGCGAAGATCCGTCGATGTGCGACTGAAAAGCCACCCCCTCCTCACTGACTCTGGACAGCTGCGCCAGGGAAAAAACCTGGAACCCGCCGCTGTCGGTCAGGATCGGACCGTCCCAATTCATAAACCGGTGGAGTCCTGAAAATCGCGCTATGACCTCACACCCGGGCCTCAGGTACAGATGGTAGGTATTGCCCAGTATGATCTGGGCACCGCACTCTACAAGCTCTTCCGGGGAAAGGGCCTTGACGGTCCCCAGCGTGCCGACCGGCATGAAAACCGGTGTCCGGATGGTGCCGTGAGCGGTGTCGATGACACCGGTCCGTGCACGGGTTTCTTGGCATCGGGATGTGATGCTAAAGTCGAACATAGGAAAAATGGTTTTAGGTTTTAGGTTTTAGGTTTTTTGGCTTCAGCGATTTGATCAGGGCATGAATCATTTTTGATATGCTTATATGATCAACATCGCATCCCCATAGCTGAAAAACCGGTACTTTTCTTTGATCGCCTCCCCGTAAGCCTTGAGGACTTTATCCCTTCCGGCAAAGGCTGCGACCAGCATCAGCAGGGTCGACTTCGGCAGATGGAAGTTCGTCACCAGTCCATCGATCGCCTTGAACCGGTAACCCGGGTAAATGAACAGATCACATGTACCGCTGCAGGCTGCCATCCGGCCACGGTCGTCGGCGCTGAACTCGAGGGAGCGCACACAAGTGGTTCCCACTGCTATGACACGGCCGCCCGCCGCTCTGGCGCGATTGATGCGATCGGCCGCTTCGGCCGACACCTGAAACCTTTCGGCGTGCATGCGGTGCTGACGAATGTCGTCCACCCTGACGGGCATGAAAGTGCCGTAACCGACATGCAGGGTAATGGTGACGATGTCGACGCCGTGTGCACGTATTCCCGCCAGCAGTTCCCGCGAAAAATGAAGGCCGGCCGTTGGCGCGGCCACAGCTCCTTTTTGTTCGGCATAGACCGTCTGGTAGTGGCACCGGTCGTCCGGCAGCGGATATCCGGCGTCTCGCCGGATATACGGCGGCAACGGCACCTGTCCGATCCGGTAGAGGTGGTCTTCGAAAGAACCGTCGCAGTCGAATGCCAGCGTGAAAACACCGGCGCCGCCCTCTATCACACTGGCCTGCAG
>JAQAZR010000062.1:0-7107 GCA_032127235.1 Deltaproteobacteria bacterium | reverse complement strand
CTGGACTGAGGGAATGGTTTCCGCGGTGGGGCTAGGGGTACCGCCGGAAGAGCCTTCCGGCATTGCCGGTGCCTCTGAAGTGAAGGACCGGGTGCTTGCATCCGCGCATTACAACGCCCGCCGCAATCTTTTCGATCTCCTGAATGCCGTCCGTATCGACACGAATACGCTGGTCAAGGATATAACCCCCCGCACGCCTCAGGTTGAGGCCAAGCTCAGAGAGATGGCGGCAGGGGCCGATGAGGTTGAGGTCGGCGGCGAACCGTTGACGGAAGGAACGATAGCCGTGAGGCTTCAGATGAGTCTTTACGCCGGTTTCGCCCAAATGGTTCTTCCGCAGGGCATCATACCGATCGACGCCGTCAAGTCGGTACAAAACCCATCCACAGTAGAGGAAGAGACGCTCAAGCAAGTCATTTTCACGGGACTGGTTGTAGACGCACGCAACATCACGGCAAATCCGGCACTGGCGCCGCGCATCGTCGATGAAAACGAACAGGAAGTATATGGGGCGGCCTTTGCTAGCCGCGACTTCGCGGTGCAATACGGAATGAGCAGTTATGTCACCGATATTGATGAAATCAAGGGTTCCTACCGTCTGGGGGAACGGCCCTTGATCGTCAAGGGCATTAAAACCATCGGTCCCGGCCGCAGCGATATCGTCATCGGCAATGCCAGCGCCGTCAAACTCCGTAAATTCTCGGAACACCTGGCGTTTTTAAGAGAGTGCCGGGTTGTGATCGTTCTGGGTGAAAAACGCTAAGGGTTCGCGAAAAAATAAATTGGTGATTTTGAGCGTTGAGGCACCCGGCCGGCAAGGCGTAAAATCGCAGGAATATCTTGATATTCCGAGACCTTACACCAGAAACCGGACGGGATGCACCGGCGTCCAAGATGGCCAATTACTTTTGAGCGAGCCCTTAGGTCCCCATGCTCCAGGAAGCGAGGTACTTTTTCTGCTGAGGCGTGAGACTGTCGATTTTAGTCCCCATGGCCTCCAGCTTCTCTTTGGCAATCTGGCGATCGATTTTTTCAGGAACCGGATGGACGGTTATGTCAAGGGCGGCCTTGCTTTTGACCATGTATTCGACACAAAGCGCCTGATTGGCAAAGCTCATGTCCATGACGCTCGACGGGTGGCCCTCGGCGGCCGCCAGGTTGATCAATCGACCTTCTGCCAGAACGTTGATGCGGCGGCCGTTCTTCAACACGAATTCCTCAACGAACGGCCTCAGCGGGCGACGGGAGGCGGCAATGCCGCTCAACCCTTCCAGGTCAAGCTCTACATTGAAATGACCGGAGTTGGCGACAATCGCGCCATCTTTCATGAGTTGAAAATGTTCCTGACGGATGACCGCAATGTTGCCCGTCAGCGTGCAGAAGATATCCCCGACAGCGGCCGCTTTCCGGATCGGCATCACCGTGAATCCGTCCATGACCGCTTCGATGGCGCGCAGGGGGTCTATTTCGGTCACGATAACGTTCGCGCCCATCCCGCGCGCGCGCATGGCCACTCCCCGGCCGCACCAGCCGTAGCCGCAGACGACAAAGATGGCACCGGCCAGCAGGCGGTTGGTGGCGCGAACGATCCCGTCGATGGTGCTCTGGCCGGTTCCATAACGGTTGTCGAAAAAGTGCTTGGTCTGGGCGTCGTTGACGGCGATGATCGGATATTTCAACACACCCTCAGCCGCCATGCTGCGCAAACGGATCACACCGGTGGTGGTCTCCTCCGTTCCGCCTCTGACTTCCGACAGGAATTCCGAGCGTTCGGAGTGAAGGGTAGAGACCAGATCGGCACCATCATCCATCGTGTAATGGGGTTTGGCATCGATAACCGCGTTGATGTGGGCATAGTAGACTTTGTTGTTTTCACCCTTGACGGCAAAAACCGGTATCTTGTCGTGTTTGACCAACGAAGCCGCCACATCGTCCTGGGTGCTCAACGGATTCGAAGCGCATAACGCCACCTGGGCCCCGCCGGCTTTCAAGGTCTGCATCAGCGAGGCCGTTTCGGTCGTCACATGTAGACAGGCGCCCAGACGAACGCCTTTAAGTGGTTTTTCCTTTTCAAACCTTTTTCGGATCCGGTTCAGGACGGCCATATTTTGATTAGCCCACTCGATGCGCAGCGCCCCGTCCTTCGCCAGGTTGATATCCTTGACATCATAATTCATTGCTGAGACCTTTCGTATTCTGTATTTAAATTCCCGCCAGTTCACGCATTTTGTCCGCCATGTCGGTTTTTTCCCAGCTGAATTCCGGCTCGGTGCGGCCGAAGTGTCCATAGGCAGCGGATTTTCGGTAAATAGGACGCAGAAGGTCCAGGTACTCGATAATGGCCGCCGGACGCAGGTCGAAGCATTCTGTAATGATTTCCCTAATCCTTTTTTTAGAGACTTTGCCGGTACCCATGGTATCCACCAGCAGAGATACCGGTTCGGCCACTCCAATGGCATAAGCGATCTGTATTTCACATTTATCAGAGAGTCCGGCCGCGACGATGTTTTTGGCGATGTGACGCGCCATGTAAGACCCGCTGCGGTCAACCTTTGACGGATCTTTGCCGGAGAAGCACCCGCCGCCGTGGCTCCCTTGCCCGCCGTAAGTGTCGACGATAATCTTACGGCCGGTCAACCCGCAGTCACCCATCGGACCGCCGACGACGAAACGACCCGTGGCATTGATATAGTATCGGGTTTCCACGTCGACCATTTCCTCCGGCAAAATCTTTTTTAAAACACTTTTGATGATCGCATCCCGCAGGAACTCGTACTCGACGTCCGGTTTGTGCTGGGCGGCGATAACCACGGCGTCGATCCGTTTGGGTACACCGTTTTCGTACTCTACCGTGACCTGCGACTTGCCGTCCGGACGCAGGAAATCGAGCGAACCGTTTTTCCGGACCTCCGCCAGGCGGCGGCAGATCTTGTGGGCCAGCATAATGGGCAGCGGCATCATTTCGGGAGTTTCGTCGCAGGCATACCCGAACATGAGCCCCTGGTCACCGGCGCCCTGCTCCTTGTAGCGCCCGTTGCCCCGATCGACGCCCTGGGCGATATCGAGTGACTGGTGATCGATACTGGTGATGACGCTGCAGGTCTGCCAGTCGAAGCCCATCTGGGAAGAGTTGTATCCGATGTCCTTGATCGTATCCCGAACGATCTGGGGCATCTCCACGTATGTGCTGGTGGTGATTTCTCCGGCGATAAACGCCAGACCGGTGGTCACCAGTGTTTCGCAGGCAACGCGGCAGTTCTTGTCTTGGGCGATGATGGCATCCAGTATGGCATCCGATATTTGATCGGCGACCTTGTCCGGGTGTCCCTCGGTCACCGATTCGGAGGTGAAAAAAAACTGTTCTTTCTCTTCCATGTCCGATCCTTTCCAACCGCAAAGGTCATGTTTGTTGTTACCGTCAAAGACCCCAAAGGTTATAGGCGCTTGCACCTCGGGTCTTAGCAGAGGACAAATCCGGCTTATAGAACCAGCTTATCATGTTAGATTGACCGGGACCCGGAGGAGAAGACCGGCAAAATCGTGTTGTCGATCAGCCGGGTTTTACCGACCTTCACAGCCAGGGCCATCAACGCCGTCCGATCGATACGCTCGACATCGATGAGGGTTTCCGGATCACAGATGCTCAGGTAGTCGATGTCGGTTTCAGGTTGCGCGGAAATCAAGTCGCGCGCCTCTTTCAGAATTCGTGCGGCATTCCGCTCACCTGTTTCAACCCGTTTTCTGGCCTGCACAAGTGAGCGATAGAGTGTCAGGGCCGCCGGGCGTTGGTCGGGAGTCAGGTATGCATTACGGGAACTCATCGCCAGACCGTCTTTTTCCCTGACGATGGGGGCACCGATGATCTCGGTATTGATATTGAGGTCCTTTACCATGCGTCGGATGATCAGCAACTGCTGGTAGTCTTTCTCACCGAAAACCGCGGTGTGCGGACAGACAATATTGAAAAGTTTGCAGACCACCGTGGCGACACCGGTAAAAAAAACAGGCCGGGACAAGCCGCATAGGTGATGCGGCAGGTGCTCGAGCTTTACATAACTCTGATAGCCGTCAGGATAAAGTGTCACTGTCTTGGGCGTAAAAACAATGTCCACGTTTTCCTTGGCGCACAGATCGAGATCTCTTTCCAAGTTCCGAGGATAGGTCTCGAAATCTTCTTCGGGACCAAACTGGGCCGGGTTGACGAAAATGCTCACCACGAGGACATCGGCCCTTCGTTTTGCAATTCGCATCAGCGAAAGATGCCCGTCGTGCAGAAAACCCATGGTCGGAACACAGGCGATACGCCGACCGTTCCGCCTCAGGTTTTCGGCACGTTCCTGCATTTGTTCAACTGTTGGAATTACCTCGACCATTCGTCCTCTGAAATTTATAAACTCTAAAAATTAATTTAATAAATCTACAAAGTCAACCAAAAGCTTTTGTTATTCTGTATTTACTTGACATGTTGCCGTTTATCTGGTGAATCTGTTTTTTTCGGGCGGCCAGACCAATTTAAGGCAGCCAACAGATATAAACCACCTGCCGCACCGGTGGCTGAAAAGCCTCATACTTCCCGGATCCGATGCTTGAAAGCCTTACGTGGAAACAGAACCGCTGCCGAAATGCGCACGGCAGCCAGTTGTTGGAAAGGGGCAGGCATATGAAATGGATGATTCTTTTACTGGCTGTAAGTCTAACGGTTGTCCCAACAGCCTTGGCAACGGCGCACGCGTCAGGGCCCGAAACCGACCTTCTCAAGGCTGCCGGTCCCACAGAAACGAGCCACAACCAGCCGGGGTCCCTGATTGCTGCCGCAGCACCCCCTGCCGGTCATGGAGAGTCGAACTCACACGATGCGGCTGCGGCCAGCCAGGAGCACGGCCATGCCAACCTTGGGGAGGTGCTCCCCCTTTGGAGCTGCATCCCGTTCGCCGGCATGCTGCTGTCTATCGCCCTTTTCCCGCTGCTGGCGCCGGATTTCTGGCATCATCATTTCGGCAAAGTCTCCGCATTCTGGGCCGCAACGCTCGGCATTCCGTTTTTGCTGGCGTTCAAGGGCCTCGCCCTCTATGAAATCCTGCACATCATTCTGGTCGACTACATACCTTTCATCATTCTTCTCTGGTCGCTCTACACCGTTTCCGGGGGCATCCTGCTGCGCGGCAGCCTGCGGGGAACGCCCTTGGTCAATGTGGTGATGCTGCTGATCGGCGCCCTGCTGGCCTCCTGGATGGGCACCACGGGTGCGGCCATGCTGATGATTCGGCCGTTTCTGCGGGCCAACGCCTATCGCAAAAACCGCACCTTCATGGTGGTCTTCTTCATCTTTCTGGTGGCCAACGTCGGCGGCTCACTGACGCCCCTCGGCGACCCGCCGCTGTTTCTCGGGTTCCTGCACGGGGTGTCCTTTTTTTGGACTTTTAAGCTTCTGCCGCACATGCTCACGGTTGTCGGCCTTCTCCTGGCGATCTATTTTTTTCTCGATCTGTATGCCTTTCGCAAGGAGGCGGCATTGGTCCCCGATGACGGGGTCAAAGAACCGCTCAAACTGGACGGTGTGCACAATTTCATCTTCCTGGCCGGCATCGTCGGATCGGTTCTGATGAGCGGTGTGGTGGACTGGGGACATTTCCAGATTTTCGGTATCCACATGGCATACCAGGACTTGGCGCGCGACGGCCTGCTGGTGGCGATGGGTATCCTCTCGCTGGTGACCACCTCGATAAAACTCCGGGAGGACAACGATTTTACCTGGTTCCCGATTCTTGAAGTCGCCTATCTCTTCATCGGTATTTTTATAACGATGATCCCGTGCCTGCTCATTCTCAAGGCCGGTCTGAAGGGTGAACTGGCGTTTCTCATCCATGGCATCAGCCGTCCGGCTCATTATTTCTGGGTAACGGGCGCGCTGTCCAGTTTTCTCGACAATGCCCCCACGTACCTTACCTTTTTCAACACCGCCCTGGGCAGTTTTTTTGAGGGGGCTTCGGAGGCCCAGGCCGTGCCGCTGCTCATGACCGAAAAGGCCATATACCTCGAAGCCATTTCGGCCGGGGCGGTATTCTTCGGGGCCGTCAGCTACATCGGAAACGCCCCCAACTTCATGGTGCGGTCCATCGCGGAAGAGGCCGGCACGCCGATGCCGAGCTTTTTCGGCTATATTTTCCGGTATTCCCTGTTGTTTTTGATACCCACCTTTGTAATCGTCACGTTGATTTTCTTTTAACCACAGGAGCGGGCGACATGAAAATTGAAAAAGTCATCTTTCACACCCGGTTCCGGGATCTGGCCTTCAATGCTCTCGAAGCAATTTTGGAATTGAAAAAAGCCGGCCTGAAGGAAGTCGTTCTGACCTACGTCATCCCAAGAGAGGAGGTCGCCTTCGTGCCGTATGGGGGATATCTCAAGGATGAGGCCGAGCGGCTGGAAGAAGTTGCCCGGCTGCGCTTTGAGCAGTGGCAGGAGTTCATATCCGGAAAAGGCCTGCAGAGCAAGGTCCGGATCGAAACCGGCAGCTTGAACGGCCGGATACTCGCCGTGGCGGAAGAGGAAAAGGCGGATCTGATCGTTACCGGCCGTAAAAAAAGAACCGCTTTTGAAAAAGTCTATGTGGGCTCTCATGTTCTCGATATCATTCGTCGCAGTCCCCTGCCGGTCATGATGGGCAAGTACATGGTGCAGTACGAATGGGCGGGGGAAGTGTTGACCCGGGTCAACGACCATATTTTCGACCGGCCGCTTCTGGCCACCGACTGGTCGAAGCCCTCCGAAAACGCTTTGGAACTGATCAAGTCCTTCAAGGGCCTGGCGCGGAAAGTTGTGGTGGTCCACAACATCGGTGCCAAGATTTCCAAGGGTCTGGATGTGACGGCGCTGAAGACAATCGAAGACGAGAGCAAAAAGCGGTTGGACGATTATTGCCGGCGACTTGAAGCAGCCGGTCTGAACGCCGAATCCTATCTTTCCATCGGCAAAACAACCGCTGAAATCCTCCGGCAGTCGCGGGAGCAAAAAGCCACAATGATCGTAATGGGGCGCACCGGAAAGGACTGGTTCCAGGAGTATTGGCTGGGCGGCGTTTCCCACCGGGTGGCGGAGATCTCTGAG
>JAQAZR010000061.1:0-4622 GCA_032127235.1 Deltaproteobacteria bacterium | reverse complement strand
CAGGCATCGACGACGATCATGTCGATTGCCCTGCTGATGGACCAGGAAAAAGGCATAAACGACGTTCTCAAATCGGTGCACCCCCATCCCACCATGTCGGAAAATATTCAGGAGTGCCTGCGCGTGCTGCTTGGGAAATCGGTCTACAAACCGCACGCTTTTCCTGATTACATTCAGATCCGGAAATGGCATCCTGACCGCGGGGAGACGGCATGAGGTTCACCCGTACCGCTTTGACTTTACCGCTGCAGGGGCGGCCGCTGTTGAAAAAAAATCCGGCAAAGTCGTCAATGCATTCGCATCTATTCGGCAATTGGCGGGCCGGCCCTCGCCGCGGTTTAGTTGATGTGTCACTTTAACCTAAACGCATAGGTTCTGGGTTCAAACAGGTTTGTAACTTTGAATTTTGGTTATTGTGATTTGTTTGTTATTTGTGATTTGCGATGAGCCAAACAGTTTAAAGGTTTCCCGCCCAGGCGGGATTACCCGTTCAGAGTTGAAGGATGGAAGTCCTTCCCTGAACGCAGAACCCTGAACCTGATACCAGCCCTCTCGACCGACCCTGAGCACGCCCGTCGGACACGCCTGCCGCAGCGATCGACATACCGACTCCCGGTCGTGAAACCTGCGTCGGGATAAACAGCCGTCAACCATCAAGCCGATATCGGAGAAAACCGCCCGATGGACTTCAAGGTGAACAACATCCTGTGCGCGGTCGATTTTTCGAAGTTCTCGCAACCGGTCCTCGATTATGCCACCGGCCTGGCGCAGGGTTTCGACACGGATGTCACCGTGTTTCACGCCCTGAACATTCCCCGCATCCCGCTGCCGGACGACGCTATCTGCGCTCCGGGCACCGATGAAGCCGAGCAGATCGAAAACGCCCGCATGAGGATTGCACATCTGGTTGGAAACCGTCCGATCAACTGGCGCATGGTCATCCGCAGCGGAGACCCGGTAGAGGCCATCGAGGTCTACGCGCGAGACCAAGACATCGGGATTGTCGTTGCCGCCAGCTACGGGCTGTCCGGCTGGAAGCGTTTTCTAGGGGGCACCATCGTCGAGGCGCTGGCCCGAACGCTGTCACGGCCCCTGCTCGTGGTCCGGGCGTCAAAAGCATCTAAACCGCACACGGCCTCTTCTGCGAATGACTTCTCGTTACAGAACATTCTGGTGGCCTGCGACCTGTCCGCTGCGGCTGATAAGCTTTATCATTGCGCGGCAGCCTTCGCTCGCAGCTTCGATACCAGCCTGCATTTCGCGCACACGGTCGAAACTCCGGTCGGAGAAGACCGGGGCGCTTCTGCGGCCGGCCCCTATACCGAAGTTCAGCAGGCGTTGAAGGATCATCTGCACGAGCGTTTGATCAACCGTTTGCCTGAACCCATCCGCCGCGGCAGCCGTTTCAAGGCCGTTGTGCTGCAGGGAAATCCCGCGGACAGCCTCATGGATTACGCGGCGGTCAACGCCGTTGACCTGATCATCGTCGGGGTGCGGCCGCGGCATGGGTTACAGAAGCTCCTGATCGGCTCGACAACGGAAACCATGCTTCGACACGCACCCTGTGCAGTGCTCACGGTTCCGTATGAAACCGCTCCATAACATCAAAACGTATCGATTTTTTTGTATTTCGGCTTCGACCACGAGCTTTAGGGGCCTCGAGACGCATATCATCTCCCGATAACGGTCGCTGAAAAAAGATGGATTGACGCCCGATGTCTGGTGAAAAAAAAAGTATCGCTGCACCTCTCAGGCTGACCACCGGCATCGTCAGGAACCTGACATTTCTGGATCACCGAACCGCAAACGGCCACCCGGAGAGCAAAGGACGGCTGGAAGCCGTTTATAGTATGCTGGACCAGACCGATCGGTTGCGCCGGCTTGTACTTGTCGAGGCCCGGCCGGCCGAAGAAGACGAGATCCTGCTGGTCCACTCGGCCGCCCACCTGGCAAAAATCGCCGCGACGGCCTCGCGCGAATCCACCGCCCTGACGCCTGACACCATCGCCTCCGCCGGCTCTTACCGTGCCGCACGACTAGCCGTCGGAGGGGTGTTGGAGGCCGTATCCCGGGTGGCCGACGGCCGGCTCGCCAACGCCTTCGCCCTTGTTCGGCCACCCGGACACCACGCGGAAAGAAACCGCGCCATGGGGTATTGCCTGTTCAACAACGTCGCGATAGCGGCCGCTTATGCCCGCAAGGTTCTCGGCATGGACCGCGTGATGATTCTGGACTGGGATGTGCACCACGGCAACGGGACCCAGCACATCTTCGAACAGGACGATCGGGTCCTGTTCGTCTCCATCCACCAGTTCCCGCATTTTCCCGGCACCGGCGGTTTCACCGACGCGGGTATCGGCCGGGGAGAAGGATATTCAATCAACATCCCGATCCCGAAAGGCTATGGAGACGGAGAGTACACCGCGATTCTGCAGGCGCTGCTGATGCCGCTGACCGCGGAGTTCAAACCGGACCTGATCCTGGTTTCCGCCGGTTTCGATCCGCATGCGTCCGATCCGCACGGCGGCATGCGCCTCACACCGGCGGGTTTCGCGGCACTGACCCGGTGTCTGCTGGAAAACGCCGCGACCTGTTGTGGCGGGCGGGTGGCGCTCGCTCTGGAAGGCGGCTACGATGTTCACACAATCGGCGACAGCGTCAAGGCGGTGCTGGATGAGCTCTCCGGTGCGACGATGAGTGCCGTCGCCGACATCGCTGCGACCGCAAACCCCAAAAAGGTCATCTATGCTCTCAAGCGAGTCGTGAACGTTCAGCGCCGGTACTGGAAAAATCTGTCCCGGCCGATGAAAATCGACTGTTCCGGCAGAACCGTCCACATCTAAAAAGCGGGAGGGAACATGAACAAGATCACAATCATGGAAGCGTCGGTCCGCAAATGGAACCGGATCATCGCCGGAAAGGGCTCCGATGGCGGCATCCTGGACTGCCCCCCCTGCAGAATTTTTTACATGGCGGTCTGCTTCGGCTGTCCCATTGCCCAATACACCGGCAAGAAATTCTGCCGAGGTTCCCCATACGGCCGATGGTACTGGCACCAGAACAATGAGCACGGCTACATCCGAAAAAAGATATACTGCCCCGAGTGTCTGCGGCTGGCGACCGAAATGCGGGACTTCATGATCGAAATCGTCGAAGACCTGAAGCGCAAGAAAGAATAAACCTAAGAACGCGGCGACGCCCCCGCCAGATTAACCCCCCGGGGAGCTTCGTTTCTGAAAGGAAAGGTTTAATAATGAACAAGCCCCAAATCCTGAATCATGAAACCTGAAAACTGATTTGGTTTCAGCCGGAGGCCTGCGTTGGGATAGTGCTTGGGCCTATACCTAAAGAATCATTGACACACCAGTTGTCGCAAACAGAATACGGACCGACAGCAGAGGAGAAACGGTGAGTGGTGCAACCGGTGGAATGGTCGCAACAGGCGGGGCCATCGCGGAACTGATCATTCTCAGTCTGAGCGGCTTCATTCTTTTTCGCCGCTGCGGCAATACGGTCGCCGAATCCTGTGCTTATGGCCTCATCGCCACCTTGATGAGCCTCTCTCTCGTCTTCCAGTCGGCCTTTCTGTTCCACCTGCCGGCAGCATCCCTGGTCATCGAGGCCATTATCACCGCGTCGGCGCTGGCGCTCATCGTGCACCGGCGATCCGACCTGCGTCCGGCACTGACAGCCGTCAAATCACTCTGGTCGCGGCATCCGCTGATGTGTCCCGTGATCGCGATCGCCTGGGGCTACCTCGTCTTGCTGGCCCTGGTCATACCGCCCGATACGATATACTGGCAGTCGATCGCACGCGTGCTGGAGTTCGAGAGCCACCACACCCTGTTCCCGGCCGGGGTGTCCACCCTTACGGGCGGGAGCCAGGGGTTGCCGGCCTCGGCCAACATCCTGATCCTTCCGCATCTGTTTCTCCGCTTCCACGGTGATGCGGGGCTCGGACTGCTGGGATTTGCGGCCTACCTGTCCATCGGTTTCAGCGTTTATGCCCTGTCGCGCCGCTATGCATGGCCGTCGACGGCTTTCACCGTCGCGATGATTGTTCTCAGCATGCCGCGCATGGTGTATCTGGCGACATCGCCCGGTTATGAAATCATCCCGACGGCCGTGGCCCTGTTTTGTCTGTTGGCCGTCTTCCGGACCGTGGAATCGCCGAACGTGCGGGACCTGTATCTTCTGTTGCTCGGCATGGTGTTCATGATTTCCAAGGCGACCCTGCAACTGACATTTCCGCTTGTTCTGGTGCCGCTCGCCGGCCTCCTGCTTTTTCGCCGGCACGGCCTGATGACCTGGTGGCATCTGGTGGCCGCCCGCCCCTCGATTCTCTTGCTGTTCTCGGTGCCGGCCCTGATTTTTTCACCGCTCCTGCCCCTGGTGCACAGGCTGCTGGCAAACGGCGACAGCGAAGGGACACGGATACTGTCCACCGTGGTGTATAACAATGACGGACTGCAGGGAACCGCGGCCAACGCGATCCGTTATCTGCTGCAGAGTATCGACCTCACTCCTCCGGTCGACAATCTGTTGAAGTGGGCAATGGGTTTTTCGGTAAGCGGCCTGTTGCAGCGTGTCTATGAAAGTTTGGTGGCGCCGGTATTCGACGG
>JAQAZR010000060.1:0-4614 GCA_032127235.1 Deltaproteobacteria bacterium | reverse complement strand
CACCTCTTATGCGCTCGGAGTCTCATCGGGTACGGATGCGCTGCTGATTGCACTGATGGCCGCCGGTATCGGATATGGCGATGCGGTCATTACGAGTCCGTATACTTTTTTTGCCAGCGCCGGCTCGATCGCCCGGACCGGCGCCCGTCCGGTATTTGTCGACATCGACCCCGATACCTACAACCTGTCCCCCGGCGAATTGGAACGCACCCTCGACTCCCTGCCCGCGGAAGACCGCGACCGGATCAAGGCTATAATGCCCGTGCACCTCTACGGACAGTGTGCCGACATGGAGCCGATTATAAGAATCGCCGCAGACCGGAATCTGTCGATCATCGAGGACGCCGCTCAGGCCATCGGTGCGGAATACAAAGGGCGGCGTGCCGGCTCGTTCGGCGAATTCGGCTGCTTCTCGTTTTTCCCGTCCAAGAATCTGGGGGCTTTCGGGGATGGCGGAATCGTCACCACCGGATCGGAGGCCTTGTATGAAAAACTGAAAGTCCTCAGGGCACACGGATCGAAGCCGAAATACTATCATAAGCTGATCGGCGGGAACTTCCGGCTCGACGCGCTCCAGGCCGCCATTGTTTCCGTGAAATTGACGTATCTCGATCAGTGGAGCACGTCACGCAGGGAAAATGCCCAAACTTACCGCCGACTTTTTGCCGAAGCCGGCCTGGATCGAATTCAAATGCCGGTCGAAAGGGAGAGCCGGCATATCTACAACCAATTCGTCATCCAAGTACCCGGAAAGCGGGATGGGCTCAGGAGGCACTTGCAGGAGAACCAAATCGGCACGGAAGTCTATTATCCGGTGCCGTTGCACTTGCAGGAGTGTTTTGCATACCTTGGGTATCGCAAGGGTGATTTCCCTTTATCAGAGGCGGCTGCCGATCATACGCTGGCCCTTCCTATCTATCCCGAACTGACCGATGACCAGCTGGCCTACGTGGTTGAGAAGATCAGGGAGTTTTATTCCGGCGGAAAATCGTGAACAGAACGGCCGGTACGCCCTTCAACCCATCAAGATGATCGACGCGTAAGCCGTTTGATTTTTCGCCGAGATCGTGCCGCTCGAGAAAAAGGACGTCTTTCGCTGCCCCAAAAAAACGGGTCAACCGGCTAACCGGCAAACGGGCAAACCGATCAGTACCCGAGCCCGAAATCGCCCGAGCGGCCAAACGCGTCCACGTTTCCGCTCTGGAGTTTAACGTAGTACTCGGAGGTGAAGAGGCCATCGGAGTAGAAGCGGTATTTGAGGAATTCGATGTCCCGGCTTGCGCTTGTGCTGTTGGGCTGGCCCATAGCTTCGATGACTTCTGTCTTCGACATCCCGAGACGCAGCTTGTTCATGTTTTTCGATGAACCCGCACATCCGAAAAACAAAACGAGTCCTACCAACAAAACCATGATGCGATTGACCATCGTATCCTCCAATTTTCAGCAAGGTTGGGGTTGCGGCAAGAAATAGTGGTGATAGGTTGCGCCGGATTTTGGTTCGTCTGCAAGGCACATCCGCCGGCGCATATCAGGATATGTGCCAGTGGATGTAACGCCGTAGACGGGCCAAAAGACCGCCAGAAGTGCAAGTATTTCTTGCCACGACCCTAAAGCCGGACGTGTTAAAAGAAAACCGATTTCGGCTTACTGCCCTATTTTTTTCTTATACCTCTGTTTCCATAATTTGACAAGATTTTCCCGTCGTCCGGTTTGACCTTTTTGCAGTTCCTTTATTACCTATAAACGCCACTTTTTCGCCTGATTTTGCCTTAGCTCATACCGGTTTTCAACACCCTGCTTTTTGCAGCGCCGCTGCATACGCCTCGCGGGCTTCCGCTTCCAGCAGATGACCCCGGTCAGTATAGCGGGGTGAAAAATGAAAGGGTGTAAACTGTCTCACCCGCGCCAGGCCGGCGAGCGTGCCGGCCGGGCGCGCGGTGAGGTGATTTTTCAGACGTGCGATGTCACGGTGTTCGTCCATAAATGCCGTCTCGATGAAAAGATGGTCCGCATGGTCTGTGAGGGCCAGAATGAGTTCGGTGTTTTTTTCGGTATATCCCGCGTCCGCCACATAACTCACCTTTTGACCGGGTGTGATGATGGCGATTCTGGCTGTCAAGTCCGCTAGCGGAAATATTTTTGGCTTGCTGTTGCCGGCGGTCTCGGCCGTTATTTCAGTTTCGGGAGATTTACCGGTGTAAAGCGCCATTTTCATGGATTGAAGCCATGGGCCCGGCTGCAGTTCCAAGGCGGCCAACGCGTCCGGCCGGATATTGACATGGAAGCTTTCCTGCAGCGTGAAGGCGAGGCAGGGGATACCGTGGTCGAGTTGAACCGCGCTGATGGTCAAACCGGTTTCCTGGTGAAGTGTCCCGTCGAATACGGCCGTTTCCGCATCCTCTCGGGGCTCGAACCGGTTTCGGCAAAGATACCGGCGGCGGAGAACAGTGTCGTCTTGGATTTCGGCTGCTTCCAAAACCAGGCAGCCGGTATAATTGTCCACCAGGTTCCACGTGTAGCCGGCCAGTTTGCCCTCTACGTTTTTCAGAAAGTCCCGGGGTCCGAAGACGTAGAGTGTTTTGTCGCGCCCCATCAAGAGACGCAGCAGCCTGTCAAAACCGGCAAAGTGGTCCATGTGGGTGTGGGACACGAAAACGTGGCTTATCTTCAGGATATCCCGTGAGGAGAGGGCGGAGATGTCACCCAAATCGAAAAGAATGGCACGGTTCTGAAAAAGGAACGGAATGAAGAGCCCCGGGTCGTCGAAAGGGCCGTTGACCAACCGGGGACTGAATGTCGGACGCATTTCAGGGGAGATATTTTTTAACCTGAAGGTTGATGCACAGGTAGATTTCTTCGTCGGAACCGTAGATATCGACCACATCCTTGTGGTTGATCAGATTTTCCAGAACGAAAGCCGTGACATAAAGGCTGACGACGTGGGGATTCGGCACGATGTTGCGAATAGGTGCGGTGGCAAAATCGATGTCGAAATCTTCCGCCCGGCTCAGCTTTTCGAGGCACAACGAGATCTGCTCTTCCAACGAGTTTTTACTCTTGGTTTCAACCAGTTTTTCCTCCACCAGTTTCATCGAAATGGCATTGGAAAGAGGCTCCAGGCAATCTTTGATACCCTGCAGGGCCAAGCGGCGGACGTGTTCTTTAGAGGATTCGATTTTAGAAAGTATGGACGACTCCCTGGTGCTCGGCCGGAAAACTTTCGACATGTTGCCACCTTTTGTGGATGACGGCCCCTCTCCAGCAGGGAGCCTGGTTAAATTTTTGTCATATTAATGACAGCGGCCTTGAAATGCAAGTAAAATGTGCATCGCCAGCACCATGTGTCGATTTGTTCTTGGGGCGCCCGACGGGATGGGAACGCGTTTTCAGGCACGTCTTAAGTTTTGACGAGGACGGCCGATAGTACATTTGGGCCGATGAACCCAGGCCCTGCCAACCCCAGTCGACCGGGTTCGAAGAACGCCAAGCACTGGCTGAAAACAGGTGGTCAACATGAAAACGGCTCAAGCCCGCCAAACCGAAACCGCGGGACAAAACCAGGATACAGCCGTACCGACCGCGGAACGGTATGGGAAGATCGTCACCAATCTCCTCAAAGAAGGCATCGTCAACGGGAAGCAGTTCGAATATGCCGAGCGGGTGCGGTTGAAGCTCGACGGGCAACGAACGGTGCTCCAGGTTCTCAAAGACCTCAAATATGTCGATGACAATCAGATCCGGGAGGTCATTCGCAGGAACCGGGCTTCAATGAAACTCGGAGGTCTCCTGCTGGAACTCGGTATTATTTCCGAGGCGGACCTGCGGCGGGCGTATGAAATTCATAAAAGCAGCCAACCGCCCAAAAAGATCGGGCAGATTCTGGTCGAACAGAATTTTGTCGGTGAACGCCAGCTGCTCGATGTCCTATCCCTTCAGTTGGGGCTGCCGGTGGTCGATCCCGAGTTTGTGGAGATCGATCGCGAGCTTTTTTCCAAGATCCCGGCAGCCTGGTACAATTCACACAAGTTGATTCCGATCCGCACCGATGAAGACGGCAAGGTGGTGGTGGCTTTTGCCGATCCGCTGGACCGCTTCGATGTGGAAGCGGTCCAACAGATTTTCGGAACCCGTACCGCACCGGCCATCGCCCTCGAGAATTCCATCCAGGAGGCGGTCCGGCGGATGCAGCGGATGAAGAACCTCGACGTCATGGCGGAAGTCGGCGAGAATTCGGCATCCAGTATCGTCAATTCGCTCATCATGGCCGCGATCAAGGAAAGCGCGAGCGACATCCACATAGAACCGACCAAGGATCGACTCCGAGTGCGCTTAAGACAGGACGGGGTGCTGCACTTTTACAAGGATTTTCCATCCGATCTGATACCAGTGCTCACCAGCCGCATCAAAATCATGTGCAATGTCGATATCACTGAGAAGCGACGGCACCAGGGCGGCCGCATCCTGTTCGAGTATGCCGAGGGTCAACTCGATCTGCGGGTTTCCTTCTACGTCACGGTTCACGGTGAAAAAATTGTCTTGCGTCTTCTCAACCGCCAGGGGGAACTGCTGAGTCTCAAGCAGATCGGTATGGCCCCCCGGACCCTTGAACGCTTC
>JAQAZR010000059.1:0-5228 GCA_032127235.1 Deltaproteobacteria bacterium | reverse complement strand
GGCAATTTGGTGGAAAGAGGGGATATCCAGAACATTCCCGCCAAAACGTCCGTTTTTGGAGCGACGATATTTCACTTGCGGGCGGCATTGACCTGTTTGGTCAGGCGGGAGATCTTTCTGGCGGCGGTGTTGCGGTGGATGACCCCTTTTTTGGCGGCCTTGTCGATCGCCGACTTGGCGGTGTTCAATTCGGCCGCCGCATCTGCGCCGCTCTGGTCGGCAACGGCCTGCCGAACATCTTTCACCACATTTTTTACCCGGGTTCTGGTCGATTTGTTGCGCAGGCGTCGGATGTCGTTCTGCCGCGCCCGTTTCAAGGCTGATTTATGATTGGCCAATGGTGCCGCTCCTTTTTTGAAAATTAGGTCTGCAGTGAGCGATTGCCGAGGTCACTGCAACTGCAGGGAAGATGGCGCAGCTGCTATAAGATCGGCAACCCTGAAAGGTTTCAAATAATAAACGTTACTTACTATTCAATCTGCCCATCGATGTCAAGAATTTTTAAATCAGAAAATTGTCGGGCCGGTATCAGATTCAGAGACGTCCGATTGACGGCCGGTGTATTATTGTAATATTGTGTCTGCACCGTCACTATTAGGTCCTTAGAATCGCCGTTGTCTTGTTTTGCAGTATTAAAACCCGACCCGCTATGACGATTAAACAGAAATTTTTCTTGGCAGCAGCACTCATGGTCATTTTATCGACGCTGCTATTGATCGTTTTCGGTGAAAACGGGTTGACCGACCGAAAGCGCCTGAAGGCCCGGTATGGTGAGGTGGTATCGGAAAACACGGCCATCGCGAAAGAAAACGCACGGCTTTACCGGCAGATCGAGCGGTTGAAAAACGATCCGGCCTACATCGAGAGCATTGCCCGCCGCGAGTTGGGTATGATCGGCAGCAAAGAAGTGATTGTCAAACCCATAAATCCGGTATCGCCGGACGACGTCGGTCATGCCGATGACGGGGCCGGCGGCCGCGACGGAAACCCTTGAATCAGGAAACACGTGAAAGGCGGACATGATACACCCGGGCGACACCGGCATTCGAACAGCGACCATGGCCAAGATTTATGCCGGACAGGGGCACTATGACCTGGCCGCCGAAATTTACCATCATCTTCTGCGCGAGAATCCCGATCGCCGGGATTGGGCCGACGCACTCGCACAGATCGAGGCGAAACTGGCTGCCCAAGCAGAGAGCCGCTTCCGCGATCCGGCTGGACGTCTGGCCGAATGGATCGGGTTGATGCTGAGCTACCGGCGGTTGTTGGATCTGCGGGACATTCGGCAACAGGTCGCACAGAAAAACACAGGAGGTCGGAAATGAACGATAAAAAGGTTGCGGAAGTCATCGATATTGCCATTCGGCGTGAAGAGGAGGCCTACCGGTTTTACAAGGATATCTTTGGCAAAGTTCACGAGCGGTCGGCAAAGGATACCCTGGAGTTTATCGCCAACGAAGAGAAGAAGCACCGCGAGTTCCTGGTAAGATATCGTGATGGCGGATTCGGGGTGCAGGCCCTGCGAATGAACGATCCGGTCGAATACAAAATTGCCGAGTATTTAGAAGAACCGCCGGTGGCGGAAAATATGCGCAGTGAAGATGTCTACCTGGTCGCCGCTCACCGCGAAATGCGATCGCATGATTTCTACACAGGACTGGCGCGCCTGCATCCCCAGGGCGATTTGCACGCCATTTTACTCAAGATCGCCAGCGAAGAGCTGAAACACAAGGAAAAGATGGAATATCTGTATGCCAATACGGCATTTCCTCAGACCGATGGCGGCTAAGTTCATATTTGTGAATCGAAGCACTAACGGCACACTGAAGAATAATGGCACATTTCGGGCGCCGATGCATCCCGTCCGGCTGCCGGTGCGAAAATTCGACATATCCTGATTTTCGTGCGTTTTCGCGCCTTGTCGGTCGGGCGCCTCAACGCCTGAAATGGCGAACTTGTTTTTTGTGTGAACCCGACCACAGAAACCTTGGTCTAAGGCAGGATGTGGCTGGCATTTTCAGCAGCCCGGCTGGCGGTGCCCCGGCAGGCTCATTTGGGTGAGGTTTTTTCAGTGCCGCCGGCGGGGTTTTGAGTCTGGGGCGCAAGAGACTTTGTCGTATAGAATACCGCTTTGACGCGTTTCTGGTCACTGCCCGCCACGTTGATTTCACCGGTTTTGCGATGCCAGGTGATCTTTGATCCCGTCAGCGTATTTTTCCCATCGGTTACGAAAGAATTATCACCGATTAACTCGACCACCTCGTCTTTCATCCGGTATTCCGCGCGGTCGGTCTCAGCCCGGCGGTCATCGGCTTTTATCTTAACCCGTCCGATCGCCTCGATTTTTTCAATCGAATCGGCGTCGGATACTCCTTTGGTGCCCGCGTCCGCTGACCGTTGATAGGTGATTTTAAGCCTATCGGAATTGATGGAAAAATTTCCTTGGGCGGCCTCCACGTTCCCGATGAATTCGGCATAGTTCTGGTCGCCGTGGCTGACCAGCCGGTCGGCTGTAATTTCAATTGGCTGGGTCGTCGAATTGTTTTCAGGCGGCCCGGTTTTGTCGGCAGCCGAGGCACCGCCGGCGAATCCGAGCAAAATGGCGGTTGCCAGGACGCAGCGCAGCGATTTTTTTTTCAACGCTTTCTGCATGAAGTTACCACTAATTTTTGATGAGGCGCTCAAACCGGATTGCCAGACCATTCGGATCGACCCGCACAATTTCACCTCGCACCGTGAAATCCCGGCGCCGATGAACGGCCGGCAGCGCCAGGTTCAATTGTTCTCCCACGGCGATTTCGTCAGCGGCCTCGATGAACATCCCCCCCTTGCTGATGTCCTTAACGGTGCCTTTAATAAACCGGTTGCGGGAAGCATAAAGTGTGGCCCTGCCAAACGACCGCCGGGGGTGTCGCCGTTGCTCAATTGGTCGCAGGGTGCCTCCGTGGTCGTCAGGCGCCAGCCGGCGCTCTCCGACGCTCTCCGGTTGTCCGGGTTTTTGCGACGCGTCTTGGCTCTCTGCGTCCGGACGAGGCCGGGCGGGCGAAGGTGGGTGCGATTGACGACGGAGATTCTGCGAGAGATCGGGTTTGACATAGGCAACGCCAATGCCGAAATCGTAAAGGGACTGTTTTTCGGGGAGGCGATGGCACCATCTCACGTGGCCGTGGTAAACACCAGGACACCTGGCATAGGGTGAGTTCTCGATGCCGAAAATGATCGGGACGCCCGCTGCGTAAGCGACGGTGCACTCAAAATACAGGCCCCCGGCGCTGTAGTTGACCATTTTACCGTGATGATATGTGCCCTTTGGAAAGTTTTCGATCAAGATTGTTGCCGCGTGGTCGAAACGGGTGTTAATTCTGGCTTCCCAGGTGGTTTTCATCGTATTTTTCACTTGAAGAGCGGTCTTTGTCAACACGTACCCGTGTCGCCCCCCCCTTTACCGATTCTTTCACTTGATACCGGCATCCTGTAGGTGCTGCCGGATCGACGTTGTATCTGCCGGTAGTCACATCAGAAATCGAATGGCTTGTCAACAGGATTCCCTGTCTCGGACGGGGCTTTCATCCGCGCCAGCGATGAGGTGAAATCGGTACGCAGACGGCACCTTTCGGCTGCGGTGCCAAGGGGAAAAAAGACCCGGGGGGAGGTGAGGCTTATGCGTCGGTTTAATGGTCGACCGGTGCGGCATCGGCGAGATTGTCAGGAAACGTGGAACGGCGGCGAAAAATACCCAGGCGGCATTATTTTAGCTGGTAGCTTCCTTCCCTGAAAAGTCGCAAACAGGCTTCAACCACGTGCGGATCATAGAGCGTGCCGCAGTTTGTCGATATTTCCTCGAGCGCTTTTTCGATGCCCAGAGCCGGGCGGTAGGGCCGATGGGATGCGATGGTTTCGACGACATCGGCCACACTCAAAATCCGTGCTTCAACGATGGTCTCTCCTCCGGTCAACCCCTGCGGGTACCCGCTGCCGTCGATCCTCTCATGGTGCTGCAACACAATCAGATCAACCGGCCAGGGGAAATCTATTTTTTTCAAGATGTCATAGGCAACCTGTGGATGTCTCCGGATCAGTTGAATTTCGGCTGCGTTGAGTCCTCCGGGTTTGCTGAGAATCTCTGCCGGAATGGATATCTTGCCGATATCGTGGATGAGACCGGCCATTTGGATCCCCTTGACAACATGAGCGGAAAGTCCCATCTCCGCTGCCAGCGTCATGGCCAAATCGGCCGTCCGCCTTTGATGCCCGGCCGTATAGGGGTCCCGTTCTTCCACCGTCAGCGACATGGCGTTAACGGTTTCATCCAGGTTTTGCTGGAGTTTGTTGTAGCTTTGCTGAAGCCTCTCCTCCGCCAGTTTGCGTTCGACGATTTCCAGTTTCAACTGCTCGTTCAGCTTCGTCAGTTCCGCTGTCCGTTCCAGCACGACGGCTTCGAGCTGATCGCGATGTTTTTTCAGCTCATCTTCGACCTCCATCTCTTTTGATACGGGCGTCAACAACCCGAGTGATAGACAGATGCGATCGGCATCAAGGGTCTCTATGGTGGCCTGATCCTTGAGCCATATGGCACAACCCTTCTTCAGGGCGATTTTGTACACCGCCTCGATGGCACCTGTTTTTTTGCCTTCTTCGCGCAATTCCTCCCAGACGCCGCTCAACTCTTCACGACTTTTGACCTCTTTGCTTATACCGGCGTCCGCATCCATGTATCTGTATATGCGACGATCGAGGATGCAGTTGCGAAAAACGTCGGCCACGTCGGTCAGTCGACAACCCAGTAAATCTGCCAGTCGTTGACTGGCGTATTCATACCAGATGGTGTTCGTCCTCTCCTGCCATGCGGCGATATAAGGGATGGCGGGAGCGCCGGTTTCTTCGAAGGCCCGGTATCGTTTGAAACAGTCGACCACACGATTCTTCAATTTCTCGCTGTAGGTTCCATTCAGAATGCGGCCGCAATAATCCGGCGGCAGAGCGTTGCACCGGTCATTCTGGCGTGTCATCGTGCTGTCGATCCTTTACGTCTTGCAACTGGAAAGGCGGGATTTCAGGTCTGCCACAACTTCTTTTATTTTTCGGCCGTGGTTTCTGCAAAGGGTCTCACAGAAGCGCTTGATTTCGGGCAGGACGGCTCCGATTTCCGGCAATTCGGGATATTTCTTAAGCGACAGCGCCTCCAGATCGATGGTGGTGTAGCACAACTTATCGTCCAACGATCG
>JAQAZR010000058.1:0-7074 GCA_032127235.1 Deltaproteobacteria bacterium | reverse complement strand
GCCCTGATCGGTTGGAAAGGGGTTCTTTTCACCATTTTCGTTTCCTCCGCCGTGGGCACGTTGTCGGGTCTGACCATTATGATGGCGACCCGCCAAAACATGAAACTGGCCGTTCCCTTCGGTCCCTTTCTCTCGATCGGTGCACTCGCCTACGTGTTTTTCGGCCCGCAGCTGATATCCTGGTACTTTCGGCTTATGTAACGCTCCGATCGGTCACCGTATCAATCGTAACGACCGACAGGCTTTTAACCCATGCGACTCGCTGTTATTTCAGATATTCACGGTAACTGGGATGCACTCACGGCGGTCCTCGCCGACATCGACGCCAGCAGGCCCGACGCCGTTATTTGTCTCGGGGACTGCATCGGCTACGGCGCCGAACCCGAACGGGTCATCCGGACCCTCCGGCAGCGCGGCATTCCCTCGACCCGCGGCAACCACGAGCAGGCCGTGCTGGAGCCAGAGCGCCTGAAGTGGTTCAATCTTCTGGCCAGAAAATCCCTGGTCAGGACTGCCGAGATGCTCTCCGGCGAAGCACTTAAGATCATAGCCGACTTTCCCGCCGTTTTGATATCTCACGGCTGCCGCTTTGTTCACGGTTTTCCACCGGAATCCGTCACGACGTATCACTTCGAGGTGCCCTCTGGTGAAAGGCGTCGTATTATTAAATCGATGACCGAGAAAATCTGTTTCATTGGCCACACCCACGACTTGACCCTCATCACCTACGACGGCCGCATTCTGACCAATACCTCTCTTGGATCGGGTCGGGTAGACCTTTTGCCGAACCAACAGGCCGTTGTCTGTGTCGGCAGCGTCGGTCAACCGCGAGACGGCGACGAAAATGCCAAGTACATCATTTGGGACGCTGCCGCAGCCACCCTGGAGGTCAGGTATATCCATTACGATATCGGTGCCGCGGCTGGGAAAATCATTGCAGCCGGACTGCCGCGCGCGCACGCCGACCGACTGTGGTGTCGGTAATTCCGGTTTCACAGGGACAGAGCTTTTCTGGTAAAATCCTGTCGGCTAAATTCTCGCGAAAAAAAATGATATGAAAACCATCGGAAAATATATCATCCGCGGCCTCCTCGGTCGTGGCGGCATGAGCAAGATTTACAAGGTCGAGCACCCGGTTATCGGTAAAATCGCCGCTCTTAAATACTTGGATCCGGACCCGCTTTTGGTCAAGCTGATGGGGATGGACGGCATCCGGGCCATGTTCGTGGCCGAGGCCGTCACCATGGCCGGCCTGAGGCACCCCAACATCGTCGAGATAGTCGATTTTAACGAGGCCGACGGCCGTCCGTATTATCTAATGGCTTATTTCGTGAACAACCTGCGGCTGATGATCGGTGAAAGCAACCATCCCGACGAACCGTCGCGCCCTCTGAGGGTGGACAAGGCGCTCCACTACACGCGCCAGACGCTGCAGGGTTTAGCCTGTCTGCATTATGCCGGTATAATTCACCGGGACATCAAGCCGGCCAACCTCCTGATTACCGATCAGGATACCGTCAAGATCTGCGATTTCGGCCTCTCGAAACTGCATGGTGAAAAGTTTGCCGGTCCGCCGAGCCTCAAGGTCGGTTCGGCCTGGTACGCGCCGCCCGAGCAGGAGACCGATCCGGACCGGGTCGACATCACAGCCGATCTCTTTTCGGCGGGTCTCACCTTCTACCGCCTGCTGACCGGCGTTCTACCGTCAGGCGACTACCGGCCGGTCGTCCAGTTCAATTCTGATCTGGACGCGATCTGGGACGGTTTCATCCGCAAGGCCATCGCAGACCGCGCAAAAGACCGCTTTTCATCGGCGCCGGAAATGCTGGCTGCCCTGGAAAACCTCGCGCGGTTCTGGCAGGCTGACAATGAACGCCTCTGTCGCCTGCGTGAAGCCGAAAAAGACCACCGGGTTCCGGAAGCTGCAACCGCTTCATTTCAGCCGCGCAGCCGCTGCATCAAGGTCGATCCAAAGCGTGCGCCAGAGTGCTTTCCGATCGACACTCTCCGGCGGCCGCTCGTGTATCGACCTCATAACTTTGAGCGCTCAGGTGATGAGACGGTGACCGACAGCACCACCCGGCTCATGTGGCAGCAGTCCGGCTCGCCGTTTCAACTGCAGTGGCACCAGGCCTGGGATTACGTCGACCGCCTGAACACCGAGCACTTTGCAGGTCACCGCGGCTGGCGGCTGCCCACAATCGACGAACTTATCACCCTCTTGAGGGACATTCCGCGGGCCGGCGACGATTGTATCGCACCGATATTCGACCAAAGTCGCATCTGGCTGTGGAGCTGCGACCGGCGCTCGTTCACGGCCGCCTGGTATGTCAGCTCCGACATGGGCTTCGTCGCTTGGCAGGATGTCACTGCCAATTTCTATGTCAGAGCGGTCAGAAGCCTACAGGGTTAGGGCTCACGAAAAAAATAGATTGGCAATGACGGGCAATGGCGGGCGTCAACTGACAAACGCCAGATTTTAAATATTCTCAATCGTTTGTCTTTCAAAAATCAATCAAAACATTAGGTTTTTGATAATCCACTGCATGGGCTTTCGACGGTTCGTCGGGTAGTGCCGGCCGCGCAACGGCCGAAAGGTCCCCTTTTAGGCGTTGTTCCCCTGCACCAGTTCCATGCCCAAATCAAGGGCACGGCGGTTCATGTCGATAAACCCGGCCGGAATCCGGCTCTCGAGCACTTGCATGATCGATTCCGGCTTGACGAGCTGCGTCAGGCTGACCACCGCACCCAGCATACAGATGTTGAAAACAATCGGTTTGCCGATTTTTTCGACCACCGAGCGGTACATCGGCAGTTCGACCTGCCGCGCATCGACTTTTTTTTCCGTTTTGACATAGCGGGAGTCGGTCAATAGCAGTCCGCCGGGCCGGATAATGGGGTAAAAGGCGCTATAAGCTTCCTGGGTGAGGCAGACCAGCACGTTGGGTTGATTGACCTTGGGAAAATGGATGACGGAATCCGATATGATAACGTCGCTGCGGGTGGCGCCGCCTCTGGCCGCCGCACCATAGGACTGGGACTGCACCGCGTTGAGGTTTTCGTAAATGACGGCCGCCTCGGCCATGATGATCGCCGCCGTGATGACGCCCTGGCCGCCGGAGCCCGAAAAAACCATTCTGCATCGTTCCATGATTACTGTCCCCTCGTGGCTCGTTCGATGACCAAATCGTATTGATCACAGTATTCCGGCGCTTCTTTCTGAACGAATATGCCCCTTTCGATCAGGTCCGGATTGTCCTGTTTGGCTTTGGATCCGATCGGGGTGGTGCTCTCCTTGTAGCGCTTGAGCATGTCCACCGCACTGCCCTCCTTGTTCTTGCGGCCAAAATGGGTCGGACACTGGGTCAGGATTTCCAAGACCGCGAAACCCCTGTGCACGATCGCCTGTTTGATGAAATCGGTGATCTGTTTGGCGTGATAGGCCGTGGTCCGGGCCACAAAGGTGGCCCCGGCGGCTTTGGCCAGCTCAACTACATCGAAGGCCGGATCGATGTTGGCGTAGGGGGCGGTGGATGCGTTGATGCCGGGGCCGGAAAGCGGTGAAAACTGCCCGCCGGTCATCCCGTAGATGCGGTTGTTCATCACGATGGCCGTTATGTCGATATTGCGCCGGGCGGCATGAATAAAGTGGTTGCCACCGATGGCAAGAGCGTCGCCATCTCCCATCGGAACGATCAGCTTCAACTCCGGGCGGCTGATTTTCACGCCGGTGGCGAAAGCCAGCGCCCGGCCGTGGATGGTATGCAGGGTGTGAAAATCGACATAGCCGGAAATTCGGGCCGAACAACCGATGCCGGAAACCATGACGATGTCGTTTTTGCTGAGCCCGAGCTGTTCGACTGCCCGGAGAAGTCCGCTGAGGACAATCCCGTGGCCGCAACCCGGGCACCAGAGGTGAGGGAAAAAACGCTCCCTGAGATAGATCTTGTTGGACATGATTTAGACTCCCTTTCCCTGAATCAACCGCAGGATATTCTGGATGTCGGTGGGGGTGATGAAGGTGCCGTCGATGCGGTTGGCCAGAAAAACATTGTCCGGCTGCTCGACCGCCATCTTCACCGACTGCATGACCTGCCCCATGTTGTGCTCGACCACGATCACGGCTCTGGCGCCGGCGCATTTTTCCCGGATGATCTCGGATGGAAAAGGCCACAGGGTCTGGAGCTCCAAAAGGCCGAGCCGCACGCCTCTGAGCCGGCGGTTGGTGACCACGTGCAGGGCCGAGCGCGCGGCAGATCCGTATGAAATCAATACGACCTGGGCATCTTCCATGAAGAATTCTTTGTACCGGGCCAGTTTGTTGACACGGTTCTCCAGCTTGTCGACCAGGTGCCGGATCAGTCCGTGCACCACTCGCGGTTCGCTCGACGGAAACCCCCACATGTCGTGATAGAGGCCGGTGACGTTGTACCGATGGACACCGCCGAAATCCGACATGGGCAGTCTTCCGTCTTCCCGCGGCAGATACGGATGATAGTCGACCCCTTCCTTGACGGAGGTTCTCAGCCTTTCCACCAGGGGCAGTTCACCTTTTTCCGGGATGACGAGCCGTTCGCGCATGTGTGCCACCACCTCGTCTAAGAGTAGAATCACCGGTGTTCGATAGGTCTCGGCCAAATTGAAGGCGGTGACCGTCACCTCGAAGATGTCCTGGTGGGTAGAGGCTGTCAGCGCGACGATGGCGTGATCGCCGTGCGTTCCCCAGCGCGCCTGGTTCACGTCTCCCTGGCTGCCGTGGGTCGGAATCCCGGTCGACGGGCCACCCCGCATGACATTGACGATCACACACGGGATCTCGGTCATGACGGCGTACCCCAGGGCCTCCTGCATGAGCGAAAATCCGGGTCCGCTGGTGGCGGTCATCACCTTGTGTCCGGTCAGAGACGCGCCGATGATGGCGCACAGGGAGGCGATTTCATCTTCCATCTGAATGAACTTGCCGCGGATTTCAGGCAGACGTTTGGCCAGGATTTCCGCGATTTCAGTGGATGGCGTAATGGGGTAGCCGGCAAAGAAACTCAACCCGGCATACACCGCAGCTTCTGCAACCGCCTCGTTGCCCTGGACGAACTTGATGTTTTTGTTCATGTTTTGCGCCTATTCGGTTTCAATGTCGATGGCCAGATCCGGACACCGCATCTCGCAGAGCCGGCAGCAGATGCAATCCTCCAACCGCACGGCGACCGCTCGTTCCGAATCGTCGAGTTCCAGTACGTTCTTGGGGCAAAATTCGACGCAGATGCCGCACCCCTTGCACCAGTCGCGGTTGATGAGGTGCTGCTTGAGTTTTGGTTTGGCCATTAAAAGTCCTTCCTTCCATTCCTTCGGCAACAGTCCATACGGACGTGCTCCGGCATCGACCCCTCCGGATGCCAGTTGGATCGGGCATTGTCCTTTTTTTCATAATTCTATGATTGAAGGCAAAATAGCCGGAAAGGCTTGAAAAATCAAGTCCAATTCGCCTGTCCGCTCTCAACCGGAGAAGTTTAAAGGCGCAGCAGATCTTTGACAAGCCCCCTGCGTTTGACATACAATACATCGATATCCGCTGCGGTCGATTCGAAACCAAAAGGATATCCGGCATGTGAACCGGCACCTATTTTGTTGTCGAACGGCACGTTTCGTTTGTCGTGACAAAAGCATCGACATGTCGTCCGACTGTAACGTCACCCATAAATCTGACATAAACCATCCGTTAATAGAAAACGGCCTCAACCAGCGCAGACGGACGTCACCGCTTTAACCGTGATGCCGCACCGCCACCCGGGAGAACGGGACAGTTTGAAAAAATGGTCCGGTATAATCCTCGTTATCGGTCTTCTGACCCTGGCCGCGGGGTGGCTCGCTTATGTCGATCTGATTCACTATGCCGCCACACCGTCTGGAGCCGACGGTCTACCGGAAAAGAAGATCATCGCGATTGAAAAAGGGCAGAATTTCAAACAGACCACGCTTCTGCTGCAGTCGCAACAACTGATCGAGCACCCGTTCAAGTTCCGCTTGCTGGCCCGGCTCGAGGGCAAGGACAAACAGATTCAGGCCGGAGAATATCTGCTGTCGGCTGACATGCCGCCCGGCGACATCCTGGAGGTGCTGGTGAACGGTAAGGTACGGCTTTACAAGTTCACCGTGCCGGAAGGATCGACCCTGAAACAGATCGCCGCCATTGTCGAAACCGCCGGCCTGGTGACCCGGGCGGAGTTTCTCAGCGCGGCTGCCGATGCCGATTTCGTCCGGGAAAATGGGATCGACGCGGGAAGCTTCGAGGGGTATCTTTTCCCGGAGACCTATTTTTTTCCCAAAAATACCGCTGCCCGGAAGGTTATTGCGGTCATGGTCGACCGATTGCGGTCCGTGTTCACAGAGACTTGGAAAAAAAGAGCGGCCGACATCGGCCTGTCGGTGCACCAGGTTCTCACCCTGGCGTCGATCATCGAAAAGGAAACCGGCGCTCCTTCCGAGCGGCCGATCATCTCGTCGGTATTTCACAACCGCCTGCGGCGGGGAATGCGTCTCGAGACCGATCCAACGGTCATCTACGGAATCGATGACTTCGACGGCAACCTGACCCGTAAACATCTGGCGACACCCACACCCTACAACACATACCTGATCAGCGGCCTTCCGCTCGGTCCTATCGCCAATCCGGGACGGGCCGCCATCGAAGCGGCTCTCTACCCGGCCGACACGCCCTACTTGTATTTTGTTTCCAAAAAGGACGGCACCCACCAGTTTTCAACGACATTGACGGATCACAACCATGCCATACTGACGTATCAGCTGAAAAAGTGATGCCAACCATTAACATTTAACGGGGCTCGCCCCACCGACACTGAAACGGGAGAACACGGCACCATGGGCACCAAAAACCTCATCTTTCTGGAGAATATCGAATGGTTCGACGACAGCGGACAGGAACTCGTTCACCGGATTCCCGAGGAAGGCTCCGGTGAAATCAAATATGGGGCGCAGCTGACGGTGAGGGAAAGCCAGGCCGGCATCTTTTTCTACCGCGGCAAGGCGGTCGGGGCTTTCGGGCCGGGTCGCCACACG
>JAQAZR010000057.1:0-6056 GCA_032127235.1 Deltaproteobacteria bacterium | reverse complement strand
CCCCATTACTCCGGACCGCGGGGTTTGTTTGGCAATATCCTTGATCTTCTCGATCAATCGCGCAGCCTTTTTGATATCGACACCGGCTTCGGCGTAGGTCAGGGAATTAGACATGAGGCTCTCCAGAGTAAAGTGAGAAAGTGTTAAGAATTTGAATATTTAGAAGGAATCTCCTGAAAAGTCAAAACAATTTTTTTGACATCTTATCCGGGATAATGTAAAAATTTGCAGTAAACGATACTAAACCCCCTTTCCGACCAACCGGCGAGACCTCGAGGCTATGCACGCCGTGTATGACGTCATAATTATAGAAGTCCGGGATACAGGAAGTCAAGGGATTGGACTGTCTGCCGTCATTAGCGCGGAAGGCTGTCGGTCCCGCCCGCCGGCGCGCCGTTTCCGGTTCCAGCTGCCGTTTTGACCCACCCTGCCAGCTTTAGGGTTCGCGAAAAAATAAGTTCGCAATTTTTGGGCGTGGAGGCGCCCGGCCGGCAAGGCGCGAAGACGCAGGAATATCTGGATATTCCGAGTTTTCGCAACGCAACCGGACGGATGCATCGGCGCCCAAAATGTGAAGTAATTTTCGAGCGAGCCCTTAATAGCCATTCAAGGACGAAAGGTTAGTGCAATGAGCAAATTTGCCAGACTGGACCGCCTGCCGCCGTATGTCTTTGCCCAAGTCAATGCCATTAAAATGGAGGCCCGGCGCAAAGGCGAGGACATCATCGATCTGGGTATGGGGAACCCCGATCTGGGCACCCCGCAGCACATCGTCGACAAACTCTTGGAAGCGGCCCAAAAGCCGCACAATCACCGTTACTCGGCCTCGATGGGCATCACCAAGCTGAGAATGGCCATCGCCAACTGGTACAAGCGGCGCTACGACGTGGACATCGATCATGAAACCGAGGCCATCGTCACCATAGGGGTCAAGGAGGGCATCTCACATTTGATCCTGGTCACCATCCGGCCCGGTGACGTGGTATTCGCGCCTAATCCCACCTACCCTATCCATCCCTACTCGACCATCATTGCCGGTGGGGACGTCCGCGGCATACCACTGGGTCCGGACCAGGATTTTTTTCACAACCTCCTGCACGCGACACGCCAGACCTGGCCGCGTCCCAAAGTTCTCATTATCAGCTATCCGCACAATCCGACCACCGAAATCGTCGATCTGGCGTTCTTCGAAAAAATCGTTGCCTTCGCCAAAGAGCACGACATCATGGTCATTCACGACTTCGCTTATGCCGACCTGACCTTCGACGGCTACAAGGCCCCCAGTTTCCTGCAGGTCGAGGGGGCCAAGGATGTCGGCGTGGAATTCTTCTCGCTCTCCAAGAGTTACAGCATGCCGGGGTGGCGGGTCGGTTTCTGCGTCGGCAACCGCGAGACCGTCGCCGCCCTGCGACGCATCAAGAGCTACCTCGACTACGGCATATACCAGCCGATCCAGATCGCCTCGATCATTGCGCTCAACGGCCCGCAAGACTGTGTGGAAGAAATCAGGCAAACATACAAGGAAAGGCGCGATGCCTTGATCAGCGGCCTCGAACGCATCGGCTGGTCCATCAACTGCCCCAAAGGCACGATGTTCGTCTGGGGTAAGATACCGGAACAATACGTCAAAATGGGCTCGGTGGAGTTTTCGAAGTTCATGATACAGGAAACCAAGGTGGCGGTTTCACCCGGTCTCGGGTTCGGAGAATACGGCGATGACTACGTGCGCTTTGCATTGATCGAAAACAAAATGCGCATCAATCAGGCGGTCAGGGGAATTCGGAATATAATGTAAATAAAAAGCAAATGGGTGTCGGCAGTCGCCGGCACCCATTTGCTTTTTATGATTGACTTTCGTATCGGTCACGATAATAAATAGTGGTTATTGTACTGAATTTGAGAATCGGCATATGAAAAACATTAATATCGGATTGCTCGGGTGCGGCACGGTGGGTACGGGCGTGGCCCGGATGCTCTTGAACGGCGGGGACCTGATCAAATCGCGGGTCGGCGCAACGCTGACCCTCAAACGGGTTGCCGACATCGACGCAGCCAAAGACCGGGGGATCCGTTTCGCCCCAGGCGTCCTGATCGAAGATGCCTGGGCAGTGGTCAACGACCCGAGCATCGACATCGTCGTCGAGATGATCGGCGGCGATACCATCGCCAAAGAGTTCATCTTGAGCGCGATCGAAAACGGCAAGCAGATTGTCACCGCCAACAAGGCGCTGTTGGCCTCGCAAGGCAATATCCTATTCAGAGCCGCCGCGGAAAAAGGGGTCGATCTCGCCTTCGAGGCCAGCGTAGGCGGGTGCATGCCCATCATCAAAACCATCCGGGAATCTCTGGTGGGCAACCGGATTCAGGCCATGATCGGGATTCTGAACGGCACCTGTAATTATATTTTGTCCAAGATAACCGATGACGGCAGTCCTTTCGCGTCGGCCCTGGCCGAGGCCCAGGCCAAGGGTTATGCCGAAGCGAACCCGGCGCTGGACGTCGAGGGTCATGACACAGCGCACAAGATAGCCATTCTCTCCGCACTGGCCTACGGTATGGAAATCAACTTGGCGGATGTCTACACCGAAGGCATATCGCATATCACCCCGATGGATATCGAATTTGCCGGTCAGTTCGGCTATCGGATCAAACTGCTGGCTATCAGCAAATTCAAGGGTCAAACGGTCGAGGCCCGCGTCCACCCGACTATGATTCCTTTCGACAACATGCTCTCCAATGTCAACGGTACGCTGAACGCGATCACGATTTCCGCCGATGCGGTGGAGGACATTCTGCTTTCCGGGCGCGGGGCGGGAATGATGCCGACGGCCAGCGCAGTCGTCGGCGACCTGGTGGACATCAGCCGCAATCTGCTATCGGGCACCGTCGGAAGAGTCCCCCTGCTCTCCTTTCAGAGGGACGCCATCAAAAAAATCCCGGTCATGCCGATCAGCGAAATCGTCACGCACTATTACCTGCGTTTCTCGGCCCTCGACCGTCCGGGCGTGCTGTCGACAATTTCGGGCATCCTCGGTTCTTGCGGCATCAGCATAAAGACCGCCTACCAAAAGGGCCGAAAAATCAACGGCTCGGTCCCGCTGGTGATGCTGACGCATGCGGCCAAGGAGGCCGCGGTCACCAAGGCGCTAAATGAAATCGCCTCTCTGGATGTGGTGAGTGCCAGGCCGGTTCTGATCAGGATCGAGGATGAGAACACCGATGATTGACAACCGGCCCCTGACAAACCCGCATTAGACAAACCCGCATCGAAAGCGAGTATGCCATGCACATCGTCTGCACAGATCTTGAGGGCATTTTCATCCCTGAAATTTGGATCAACGTTGCCGAAAAAACCGGCATTCAAGACCTCAACCTCACCACCCGCGATATCCCCGATTACAATGTGCTGATGCGAAAGCGCCTGGCCATCCTGAAGGAAAACAGACTCAAACTCAAAGACATCACGGATGTGATCGCGACGATGGCGCCGCTGGCAGGGGCCGAGGACTTTTTGAACTGGCTGAGGGCCCGCACCCAGGTAATTGTTGTATCCGACACATACGTCGAGTTTGCCCGTCCGTTGATGAAAAAGCTCGGTTGGCCGACACTCTTCTGCCATCACTTGAGTGTTGCCGCCGACGGCACCATCGAGGACTACAACCTGCGTCAGCCGGACAGCAAATACCGGGCGGTGCTGGCATTGAAAAATCTGAACTATACCGTCATATCGATCGGCGACTCCTACAACGACATCACGATGCTCAAAGAAGCCGACCACGGATTCCTGTTTCGTCCGCCGGAAAACGTCAGGAAAGAGTTTCCGCAGTTTCCAGTCTCGAACACTTACGATGACCTGAAGACGCTGATAGCCCCAGCCTTGAACGGGTCCCGGTAACATAACTTGTCAGCCGGCATCTTCCCGGTGGTCTAAAGTCCTCGCAAGAAATTATGACCCAAAATTGCGCCGGACCTGGTTGGATAATAGAATTTTCATGCACCGTGGCGGCCCAAAGGGCCATGACTGTTTAGTTCGTCTACAGGGCACGTCCACCGATGCATGTGAGGATAAAAAGATGATCTCCAACCGGACGACCAGTCGGGTTCGCTACGGCGACACGGATCGCATGGGTTATGCCTATTATGCAAACTATTTGAGATGGTTTGAAATCGGTCGATCCGAACTGTTCCGTGCCCTCGGGATGACCTACCGGGAAATCGAAGAAAAAGGCGTCTTTTTGCCGGTCTCGGAGGCCTACTGCAAATATCTCTTTCCAGTGCGCTACGATGACCCGTTGGTGATTGAAACGACGCTCGACACCGCGGTGAAAGGCGCCATGAAATTCGACTACCGCCTGTTGAGCGAGGACCTCGCAAAAGTCTTCGCCGAGGGGTACACCAAACACCCCTGTGTCACCCCCGACGGCCGTGTCATGCGCCCGCCCAAGTTTCTGCGGGATTTCATCACACGGCATATTGCGGAGGCCGGATAGACGTTTGTCGTCCTTGGACGGTTTAACTGCTCCCTCTCCGCGACAAATGCTGAATACGCTTGAGCGGCAAAGCAGCGCATCTTGAAAATTTGTTCCCTGGTTTCCGCAACTCTGCGAAAAGCATCACGTTTATGGGTCGGAAACCAGGTGGCGCCTCAGCTTTGGAATGTCACCATGGGCCTCGACCCTTCAGAGATCGAATTCATCCGGCCCCATCCCGAGGGCCTCGTCCTGAAGATTTTCGTTCTGCCGCGTTCATCGAAGAATATGCTGGCCGGTCGGCACGGCGGTGCCCTCAAAATCAAGCTGACCGCACCGCCGGTAGAAGGTGCAGCCAATAAAATGTGCATCACATTTTTGGCGCGGCGCCTCGGCCTTCCCAAATCGTCGCTGGAAATCGTATCCGGACATGCCGGCCGTACAAAGCTGATCCTTGTAAGGCCCAAAAACGGTAAGCTCGACGATCCCACTATGAAGGACCTTAAAAAACGGATCGAGACCTTAACCGAAGGTTGATTTCAATATATTCTCGTCCATCTCTTGACAGATATCCAAGCCGCCGCTATATTCTACTTTTAAAATTTGATGCGGGGTGGAGCAGTCTGGTAGCTCGTCGGGCTCATAACCCGAAGGTCGTTGGTTCGAATCCAGCCCCCGCTACCACAATAAAATAAAGGGCTTAGATAAAAATCTAAGCCCTTTTTTAATTCCTCATTTTTCCCGTACCCAACACTATACCCAACAAAATTTTATACTTTTACAATTCAAATTTAATGAAAATTCGTCTGCCCTACCCTTCTTAACCCTCAAAAATGGCCACAACTATGCAATTTTGGCTTTAGTAGTTTGATATTAATATAAAAAATTAATCCATAGTCTGCTGCAACCAATTTTGGAATATGCAACTTGTACAACTAAGAGCGCTCTTTTTATTACGATTATAGACAGCCGTTGAGATAAGAAACACCGTTCCCAGCAAAACCATCCCCATAAACTCGATTGCGCCGGCCACAACTCCCGTTTTTTGGTGCCCAAGGGTCCGGACAAAGAAGAAAACAGCCCAAAGGATAGCACCGACCCCAATAACGCCGTTGCGAGAAAAATGTTGTTTTAGCGAGGGTATCGATCTTGCGCGCCATAAGACATAAACGAGCATTACCGTATACGCCGTTGTCAGAACGATGCCGAACATCTCGTACCATCCAAAACCAAGGTATTCAACTCAAGGGAGCTCAGATAGATATATTCGTAGGTTATATCGGTTTTCATCGCCCTTACAGCGGATCATTTTGGGTGTGCCTCGCAAGTTAGATAGGCAACAAGCATGGTGACCACTTCATCAACGAAAGTGGTTCGGGGGATGAATTGATCATCGGGATGGGCTGCGAACCGATGGGTCAGACTCTCGACGCTCTGTACGACTACGAAGCAGGTATGCTCCAGGCCGGTTTGCCGAACCTCAGGATATAGACGCAGAAGCCCGGCCACAGTTTTGGCGGCATGTCGTTCGGCTTCAAGTAAGACCTGGTGGACTCGTTCGGGTAGTGGAGTCTCCTCGAGCAGGAT